>NZ_JBPBBA010000003.1:0-205919 GCF_050896395.1 Nioella aestuarii
TCATTTGGCCTTTTTTGTATTCCTCCGCATACATTTCCGCTGCCGGATGCGTTTTGAGGAAAGAGGTGGATTGTTGCGTCATTGTCGTCTCCCTGTGACACACTCTCTTGTTTTTTGCCCGCCTTCAGGTCAGAGAGCAGCTGAGCCCAAAGATCGGTTACGAAGAGCATTAGCGCACCTTTACAGCCCATGCGTCAATGGTGCCGTCATGTCTTTTTTTGTCATTTTGCGACATGCGGATCGATTAAATGCGACACGCTTGGCTTTCTGTGTCCTGTGCAGCTGCGGCATTGGCCGCGGGTCACGGGATCAGCCTGAGATCAGAATCTGCTGCGCAGGTGGCAGCTTTCGAAAGTCCGACGGGGTTCGCCCGGTCAGTTTAGAAAAGGCGCGTGTGAAATACGCGGCCGATGAGAACCCAAGTTCCGAGGCGATATCGCGGGCGGCCATGTCCGAGTCTACCAGCATTAGGCAGGCTTCATGGACGATGCGTTCCTGCAAGATGGCCAGTGCCGGGCGCCCCGATGCATCCCTGCAAATGCGGGACAAATGCGTTGGCGTGACGCCAAGCTGTTCGGCATAGTCCGCCACGCCCTTGCCGGTGCGAAAACCTCGTTCGACAAGGGTTGCGTATTTTTCGGCAAGGATATGGGTGCGATCGCGCAGGATGGTCCCGTCGTGAATGGCCAGCTGCCGAGCGACCCAGACCGAGACCAGAAGGCCATAGGCGCGCAAGGCCTCGTCCCAGGAAACGGCACGGGCGGCCAGTTCCTGTTCGATCTTGTCGAGATAGCCGGAAAACTGCGATTGCGCCTCGACGCTGGTCACTCGAACGTGAAAGGGCACCGTTGGCAGGTTGAGCGTCGGGTCAAGCGGCAGTTCCAAAAGCTCACCCTGAACCTGCGTTGACAGTTCCAGCGACATCATCGTGGCAGCCGGGATGAACACCACGGTATTGGGGCCATAGCCCCGCGTCACCGCGCCGATGGAAAACCGCCCCTGACCACGCGTGAACCAGAACAGCTGCGGTCGTGGATGAGAATGCAGCGTCGCATGCCGCCAAGGGGCAGCGCTGCGCAACTTGGCCAGCGATGTGACACGGTAGACCTGAGACATGGAGCGGAGCCTAGGCGCAGATTCCTGTTAAGGAAAGTGATCTGTTGGCAAAAACTTTCGGGGCGTCTCAGGGCAGGGATATCGCCTGCCAGTCCCGCATCCGGGCCCGAAACCAGGTGCGCTGGCGTTTGGCGTATTGTCGGCTGCCGATGATGGCAGCCTCGCGGGCGTCGTCCAAAGACATCTCGCCACGAATGACCGCGATCAGCTCTGGCCCGCCAATGGCCTTCGCGGCACCGGCGGCGCGATGCCAGTCAGGTTCCAGCGCACGCGCCTCTTCCAGTGCCCCACCTGCAAGCATCAGGTCAAACCGCCGTTCGATTCGCTCCGCCAGCCAGTCGCGGTCAGCGTCCAGCAGCAAGGGCTGCGCACTCGCAAGGGGCAGAGCGGGGGCGGGTGTCTCTGCTTGCCAATCAGACAGCGGCCGTCCGGTGGCGCGGAGCACTTCCCACGCGCGCTGAATTCGCATGGGATTTTGCCGGTCGATGCGGGCAGCGATCACGGGGTCATGGCGATCAAGCGTCGCCAGCATCTCAGCGGGCTCCAGCGCATCGGCCTCCGCCCGGATGTCCGTTGGGGTTGGCGGAATTTCGGCCAGGCCTTCCGTCAGGGCCGAGAAGTTCAGCCCGGTGCCGCCGACAATGATCGGGCGAAGCCCGTCTGCCAGCAACGGCAGCACGTCTCGCAACCAGTGGCCGGTGGAATACTCGGCGTCAAAGGGCACATGGCCAAAAAGCGCATGGGGCGCGGCGGCTTCCTCCTCGGGCATAGGGCGCGCGGTTAGAACGCGCCAGCCGTCATAGACCTGCAACGCATCGGCATTGACGATCCGTCCGCCTTGCCGATCAGCGATTTCCAGCGCCAGGGCGGATTTGCCAGACGCGGTCGGGCCGGCGATCAGAATCGGCTGCTCGGCAGAAAATGTATTTATATTTATCAATGCTGTACGGGCCGTCCCTATCTTCTGTCTCCGGTTCCGAAACACATCCGATTGACCGTTGAACCTGCACGCTATTTAGGCCATGTTGCGCCCGGTCGCAAAGCGGCCCAAACTTGTGGCACATCCAGCGCCAGTCCTATCATCGCCAATCAAGGATTCCCCATGCCCTCCGACACCGCATCCGCACCCGCCTATTCCCGCGTCATGCTGAAAATCTCGGGAGAGGCGTTGATGGGCGATCAGGGCTATGGGCTGCATCCCCCGACCGTCGAGCGTATCGCCAAGGAAGTGCAGTCGGTGCATTCCATGGGCGTGGAAATCTGCATGGTCATCGGTGGCGGCAACATTTTCCGCGGCCTCCAGGGCAGCGCCCAGGGGATGGAACGGGCGACGGCAGACTACATGGGGATGCTGGCCACGGTCATGAACGCGCTGGCGATGCAGGGCGCTCTGGAAAAACTGGGCATCCACACCCGCGTCATCAGCGCCATTCCGATGGATCAGGTCTGCGAGCCATACATCCGCCGCCGCGCTGTGCGCCACCTGGAAAAAAAGCGCGTGGTGATCTTTGCCGCCGGTACCGGCAACCCCTATTTCACCACCGACACCGCTGCAACGCTGCGCGCCAATGAAATGAACTGTCAGGCGATCTTCAAGGGCACCAAAGTTGACGGGGTCTATGACAAGGATCCGGTCAAATACGAAGACGCAGAACGCTATGACACGATTTCCTATGACGACGTGCTGGCGCAGCATCTGGGCGTCATGGATGCCTCGGCCATTGCGCTCGCGCGAGAGAATGACATGCCGATCATTGTCTTCAGCCTGGACGAGCCCGGCGGCTTCAAAGGTATCCTTGCCGGGGAAGGCACCTATACAAAGGTGCTGTGAACGGGGTAGAACCCAATCAACGATCAAGACCTGACGGAGTAACGGGCATGTCCGAGGACGATATCGAGATTGATCTGGACGATCTGAGCCGCCGGATGGATGGCGCTTTGGCGTCCCTCAGAACGGAATTTGCATCATTGCGCACGGGTCGGGCATCCGCCGCGATGCTGGAGCCGGTGCAGGTTGAGGCCTATGGCCAGATGACACCGATCAACCAGGTGGGCACGGTAAACGTGCCTGAGCCGCGCATGGTCACCATCAATGTCTGGGACAAGTCGATGGTGAACAAGGTGGAGAAGGCCATTCGCGAAAGCGGCCTTGGCATCAATCCGCAGATGAACGGCACCATCATCATGCTGCCGATCCCGGAATTGAACGAGGAGCGCCGCCGCGAACTGACCAAGGTGGCCGGAAACTATGCCGAACACGCCCGCGTTGCGATCCGCAATGTACGACGTGATGGTATGGATCAGGTCAAGAAGGCCAAGGCAAACGGCATGTCTGAGGATGACCAGAAGCTATGGGAAAGCGAGGTCCAGGACCTCACCGATGCCCATATTGCCAAGGTCGACGCCTTCCTGGCTACCAAACAGGAAGAGATCATGCAGGTCTGAGGACCTGTGTGATCGCCCAGTGGGGAAGGCCGATGGCCCCTAAGGACCAAGAAAGCAGCACCCCACGCCATGTGGCGATCATCATGGATGGCAATGGCCGGTGGGCCAAACAGCGCGGTCGTCCGCGTCTGGTGGGCCACCACGCCGGGGCGCGCCGTGTTCAGGAAATCGTCGAGGCCTGCACCCCCTTGGGCGTCAAGTACCTGACGATCTTTGCCTTTTCGACCGAGAACTGGAAACGTACCCAAACCGAAGTTGCCGGGCTGATGCGCCTTTTCAAGCGCTTCATCACCAACAAAGCGCAGGAATTGCACGCCAAGAACGTCCGGGTTCGCTTCATCGGAGACCGGGTCCGGCTGGAGCCGCGGCTCCAGGACATGATGGACAATCTGGAACTTCTGACTGCCGATAATACCGGCGTCAATCTGACCATCGCTCTGAATTATGGCGGTCGGGACGAGGTGGCACGCGCCACCAAACGACTGGCGCAGGATGTGGCGGCGGGCAAGCTGAAGCCGGAAGATGTCGATGGCGAGACACTGCCACGTTACCTGGACACCTGCTACCTGCCAGACCCGGATCTGGTGATCCGCACCTCTGGCGAGGCACGTATTTCCAACTTCCTGCTCTGGCAGTCAGCCTATGCGGAATACGAGTTCATTGACACGCTCTGGCCCGATTTTTCGGATGAAGAATTTGCCAAGGTTTTGGCCCGCTACGGTCAGCGCGACCGCCGCTTTGGTGCGGTGAAGGCATGAGCGGCGCGGGAAAATGGGGCGATCTGGGGCCGCGCGTGGCCTCTGGTGTTGCATTGGCAGCTGTAGGGTTCGGATTGATTTATGTGGGTGGCTATCCGCTTCTCATTGGATTGGTCGTGCTTGGCGGTTTCGGCATCTGGGAATTGCATCGCCTGCTTGGGGGGCAAGCTCCCGTTCGTGCCGGGGGGCTTGCTGCAACGGCAATCTTCGCGACCTGTTTTGCCCAGATATTCACCTTTGCTACCGGCGAGGGTTTTCTCGATTCCATTTATCTCACGCCTTGGATTGTTCCGTTCCTTGGGCTGGCCCTTTGGGGCGGTGTGCAGAATGTCGAGGCGCAAAACCGTTGGATCTTCGTGCTCTACGGTATGTTCTTCCTCTTTGCTGTCGCCGGCATGTTCTATTTGCGGATCATGTATGGACTGATCTTCGTTGCGTTCCTTGTGGGCGTCGTGGTCGCAACCGATATCGCAGGCTATTTCGCGGGGCGTATCATCGGCGGGCCAAAATTCTGGCCACAGGTCAGCCCCAAGAAAACATGGTCCGGCACCATTGCAGGCTGGATCGCCTCTGCTGCCGTGGCCTGGGGGCTGCTCGGATTTGAACCTGTCATGGTCCTGCTGATCGCGCCGCTATTGTCGCTGGCCTCGCAGATGGGCGATGTGGTGGAAAGCGCAATCAAGAGGCATGTGGGCGTCAAGGACGCCTCCAACCTCATTCCTGGCCACGGCGGCGTGCTGGACCGGTTTGACGGAATGACCGGCGCAGGTGCCGTTGCGACGCTGGCCATGGCCACGGTCGGGGGCCTGTTGATGTGAGCCGTTCGGTCAGCATCTTCGGGGCCACCGGGTCAATCGGGCAAAGCACGCTCGACCTTATCCGGCGCGATCGGGGGGGCTATCGCATTGTGGCACTGACTGGTGGGCGCAATGTGGCGCAGCTTGCCGCAGACGCCCGCGAATTCAATGCCGAGATTGCCGTCACCTGTTTTGACGATTGCCTTCCTGCGCTGCGAGAGGCGCTGTCTGGCACCACGATTGCTGTGGCAGCAGGGGAAAAGGCGTTGATTGAAGCGGCTGACCGGCCCGCCGACTGGACCATGTCCGCGATTGTCGGCGCTGCGGGGCTTGCACCTGGGTTTCACGCGCTGCGACACGGGCGGACTTTGGCACTGGCCAACAAGGAAAGCCTTGTGACCGCCGGACCGCTGTTAATGGCAGAAGCCCGCGCCCATGGCGCCCGCATTCTACCCGTGGACAGCGAGCATTCCGCCGTGTTCCAGGCATTGGTGGGCGAGGATATGGCCGCAGTCGAGCGGATCATCATCACGGCCTCGGGCGGCGCGCTGCGCGATTGGCCGCTTGAACGGCTTGCACAAGCGACCGTTGCCGACGCCTGCAAGCATCCCAACTGGGACATGGGCAAGCGGATCACCATCGACTCGGCCTCGATGTTCAACAAGGCGCTAGAGCTGATCGAGACCCGCGAGTTTTTTGGGATCAGCCCGGAAAAGATCGACACCGTCATTCACCCTCAGAGCATTGTTCATGCGCTTGTGGGGTTCAATGACGGGGCGCTGATGGCGCATCTGGGCGCGCCCGATATGCGCCATGCCATCGGCTATGCGCTGCACTGGCCTGAACGGCGGAACTTGCCAGTGGATCGAATCGACCTTGCCAAGCTTGCGACGCTAGATTTCCGCCCGGCGGACGAAACGCGGTTTCCCGCGTTGCGCTTGGCGCGGCAGGTCATGGAAACCGGCGGCGGGGCAGGGACGGTGTTCAATGCCGCGAAAGAGGTGGCGCTCGATCATTTCATCGCCGGAAACATCCGGTTTACCGACATGGCGGGACTGGTAGAGGCGACACTTGACGCGATGTCGCGCGAAATTCGTCTTACCGATGCCATGGACAGCCTTGAGACAGTGCTGCAAACCGACCATCTGACACGGATCCGGGCAGAAGACCTGGCCAAACCCAGACAGGAGCAGACCGCGTGACCGATCTTATCCCCACCTTTGGTGGCTTTGCCTTTACCATTTTGGCCTTTGTTGCGGCGTTGTCGATCATCGTCGCGATCCATGAATACGGCCATTACATCGTGGGGCGCTGGTCGGGAATCCACGCGGAAGTGTTCTCGCTCGGCTTCGGTCCGGTGCTTTTTTCCCGAGTGGATCGACGCGGAACCAAGTGGCAGATCGCGGCGTTGCCATTCGGCGGCTACGTGAAGTTCCTTGGCGACGCGGATGCGGCATCGGGCAAGGATGCGGCCGCCTTGGATGCGCTTGACGCCAACGAGCGGCGCCGGTCGATGCATGGCGCGCCGCTATGGGCGCGGGCTGCCACCGTCGCGGCCGGGCCTGTTTTCAACTTCATCCTGTCGATCATAGTGTTTGCGGGCGTGATGATGTTTTCCGGTCAGGCGTCCGACGAACCGGTCGTGGGTGACTTGCGCCCGATGCCCGCCGAGATGCAGCTGTTGCAACAGGGCGACCGAATTACCGCGATCGAGGGCCAGCCCGTCGAAAGCCTTGCCGATGTGTTCGAGCTTGGCCGCACGCTCGCCCCGGCTGCCAGCCTGAATTATGACATCCAGCGCGATGGTTCTGCCATGACGGTTCAGGCCAATTTTCCTTTGATCCCCGTGGTTGAGAGCATCACACCGCGGTCTGCCGCGATGGATGCGGGCCTTGAACGCGGCGATGTCATCCGCACAATCAATGGCGATCCGGTTTATGCGTTCGAGCAATTGCGGACGGCGGTTGAGGCTTCACAGGGCGCGGATCTTGCATTGGAGGTCTGGCGCTCTGGCGAATTGATCGACATCACTCTTGCCCCGCGCCGTATGGATCTTCCATCGCCCGAGGGCGGGTTCGAAACCCGCTGGCTGATCGGTGTCACTGGCGGGCTGTTTTTTGGTCCGGAGATCACCCATGTCGGGTTCGGATCAGCGATCACCGCTGGCGCAGCAACGGTTGTGAATGTGATCCAAACATCGCTGTCAGGGCTTTGGCACATGATCACCGGAGCGATTTCCAGCTGTAACCTGCAAGGCCCGATTGGCATCGCTGAAACCTCGGGGGCGGCAGCCAGCCAAGGGCTGGACAGTTTCTTCTGGTTCGTGGCGGTTCTGTCTACAGCCGTTGGATTGCTGAATCTCTTCCCGATTCCGGTTCTGGATGGTGGTCATCTTCTGTTCCATGCGTTCGAGGCCGTGGCAGGGCGCCCGCCCTCGGACAAAGCGCTGCGGATCTTTATGACCGTTGGCTTGACGCTGATCCTGTCGCTGATGCTGTTTGCCCTGACAAATGACCTGTTCTGCCCGTAACCCGGCAGGACAGGTTGGGCATGTTGGGCAAATCTCCTAAAAAGCGAAACAATTCGCAAAAGCGTCAAGGCCATGCCCAACTCCCGCCCCAATTGACCGCGAGTCTTGGTGCTGCAAGGGCAATCCGCCCGTAGACAGACCGAGGCAAGACCCATGAGAGTGATCAACAACAGCTACCGCAGCTTCAGCTTCTTCGTAGAGGTGAATATCGACCGGTTCCTGGTGCCAGTGACGATTGTCGGCGCCTTGACCGTGGCCGCCTGGCTGGTCACACTCTGAATTCCAAGATTGTCGGCCCCTGCCAGGGCCACGATACGATGCAAACCGGCGCCGGTCAGGCCGCCGGTTTGGCGATTCAACACCCGAATAATGTATATCTTGTGCCACGGTCAGGAATTACTCCTACACCGTGGGTTAACGCGTTTTGACAAGCCCCACCTCGCACGATAGAGCTTTCTATAGCTTAGATACTTGGCGGGGCGGATTCGATGGATGTGATAACGGGTTTTTCCGGTAGTTTCAGGCGTTTTGCCGCCGTTCTTGCCGTATTTATGGCAGGGCTGATTCTGGTGCCGGGCGATGCTCAGGCGCAGACCTACCGCTTCACCTCGTTTTCCGTCGAAGGGAATGACCGTGTCGATCCTGCCACGATCCTCGCGTTTCTTGACCTTCCCGCCGGTCAGACGATTTCTGCCGCGCAGTTGAACGACGCGTATCAGCGTCTTCAGAATTCCGGCCTGTTCGAAAGCGCCGAACTTGATCCACGTGGGTCGCTTCTCGTTGCCATCGTGCAGGAATACCCAACGATCAACCGCATCAATATCGAGGGAAACCGCCGTCTCGAAGATGATATGCTGATGACGGTTGTCTCCTCGCAGCCACGTCGTGTGTATTCCCCGTCTCAGGCCGAGCAGGATGCCGCGTCGATCACTGAGGCATATCGTCTTCAGGGCCGTCTGACCGCAACCGTAACCCCGGTGATCATCCGTCGCGAAGAAAACCGCGTTGATCTTGTGTTTGAAGTGACCGAAGGCCGGGTCGTCGAAACCGAACGCATTGCCTTTGTTGGCAACCGCGATTTCAGCGATCGCCGCTTGCGCCGTGTTCTGGAAAGCACTCAGGCAGGGATCTTCCGGCAACTGATTGGATCCGACACCTTCGTTGCGGATCGTGTCGCCTTTGACCAGCAGTTGCTGACCGACTTCTACCGTGACCGGGGCTATATCGACTTTTCGGTGCAAAGCGTGACGTCGGAACTGGCGCGCGAACGCAACGCGTATTTCATCACGTTCAATATCCGTGAAGGGCAGAGCTTCTCCTTCGGTGAAATCACCACCATCAGCGAGATTGCCGATGTGGATGCAGGTCCGTTTCAGGATGCGATACGTGTGCGCCCCGGCGTTACCTATTCGCCGCGGCTGGTGGACAGCACGATCACCCGGATGGAAAACCTGGCCTCCAGCATGGGGCTTCGGTTTGTCCGCGTTGAGCCCCGCGTGACGCGTAACGATGCCGACCTGACGCTTGATATCGAGTTCGTCATCACCCGCGGAGATCGCGTCTTTGTCGAACGCATCGACATCGAAGGTAACGCCACAACCCTTGATCGGGTAATCCGCCGTCAGTTCCGCAGTGCCGAAGGCGATCCGCTGGACCCGCGCGAAATACGGCAAAGCGCCGAGCGTATTCGCGCCCTCGGATTTTTCTCCGACGCGCAGGTCCAGAGCCGCCCTGGGTCCACACCGGATCAGGTTATTCTGGATGTCGATGTTTTTGAGCAACCCACAGGCTCACTTGGCTTCGGCGTGAACTTTGCAACCGACACTGGTGTCGGCCTTGCCGTGAACTTCTCAGAACGCAACTTTTTGGGGCGGGGGCAATCTCTGAACTTTGGCTTCGACACGTCAGAAGGGTCGCGCAGCTTTAACTTCTCGTTCGCGGAACCGGCCTTCTTGGGGCGTGATCTTCGGCTTGGCCTTGCTGCGTATTACACCACCACGACGCAACAAAATGCGACGTTCAGCACGCGGAGTGTCGGGTTTAGTCCCTCGATCGCCTTTCCTCTGACCGAAAACAGCCGCTTGGCTTTGAACTATCGCATCTCCGAGGACAGCATCTTCGACGTGCCGACCACGTCGTCCGATATTCTTGAGCGTGAAGCTGGAACCCAGCTGACCTCTTCTGTTGGCTACACGTATACATACAGCACCCGCGGTACGGGGCTTAATCCTAATGCAGGGATCAGCTTTAGCTTTGGTCAGGACTTTGCCGGCCTTGGTGGTGACTCCGACTACATCAGGACCACTGCGGCTTTCGTAGCTGAAACTACAATCATGCGAGAAGAGGTGTCTTTGCGGGCGACCTTGGAAGGCGGCGCATTGAACATGTTGTCTGGCAATAGCCGTCGTACCGACCGCTTTGGCTTGAACAGCCGCCAGCTGCGCGGTTTCGATGGAAACGGTGTTGGTCCGCGCGATGTTAATGCAGCAACAACCGATGCGTTGGGTGGTAATTACTATTTCGCGGCCCGGTTCGAAACGGCATTCCCCATTGGTCTGCCCGAGGAATATGGGATCACCGGCGGCCTGTTTTATGACATCGGGTCCGTTTGGGGGCTGGATGATGTAGTCGGCGAAGGCGGTATGCTTGTTGATGACGATATGCATATTCGTCAGTCGGTTGGTGTCTCGATCTTCTGGGATACTCAGATTGGTCCGTTGCGCTTTAACTTCAGCCATGTGCTGCAAAGCCAGTCTTATGACCAGACCCGCAGCTTTGACTTCTCCGTCGAAGCCCGGTTCTGACAACGGGCAATGCGCCTCATCTTGATATCTCTCGCGATGCTGGCCCTTTCCGGGCCAGTTTTCGCTCAACCTCTGTCGATCGGGCGTGTCGATGGGCCGCCGATTGTAATTCTCAACCAGGAACGATTGTTTTCGGAATCCCTGTTCGGTCAGCGTGTTCAGACAGAGCTTGAGCAGGCGTCCAGCGACCTGTCGCGTCAGAATCGCGAACTGGAGGCGGCGCTTCTGGAAGAGGAGCTATCCCTCACAGAACAGCGCGCAACGATGAGTGCTGAGGAATTCCGCCCTATAGCGGAAGAATTCGATACCCGCGTCGAAGAAATCCGCGCCGTTCAATCGGAACGGCTGCGAATGCTCAGCTTACAGGCGGATGGGGCTGAGCAACTGTTCATCGAACTGACAACACCCATATTGCGGGCGCTGTTGGCCGAGATCGGGGCGTCTGCCGTGCTCGATTCCCGAGTTGTGATTTATGTGGCCGAAGGGGGCGACGTTACGGACATGGCGCTGCAGCGGGTCAATGCTCAACTGGGCGATGGCGGAGAAGAGCCGATCCTGGACCGGCTAATCCCGAACGCGCCCTAACCGCTGCTTGTCGGCTCCGGCCCGAATTGCTACCACCAAGACAGGTAAACAAGAAGGAACGCAGCCCTATGACGGCCGACAAACCCACAACCGCCGATATCGACCTGATCCAGCGGATCATCCCGCATCGCTATCCGTTCCTTCTGGTGGACAAAGTGCGCGATATCGTTCCGTTCCAAAGTGCTGTTGGCATAAAGAACGTAACAATGAACGAGCCGCATTTTCAGGGTCATTTCCCCGGTGTGCCAATCATGCCTGGTGTCACAATCATCGAAGCGATGGCGCAGGCCGCCGCGATCATGGTCGGCGTTTCGGCCGATTTGGCGGACAAGAACATGCTGGTTTATTTCATGGGCATCGACGGTGTGAAGTTCCGCCGCAAGGTGGTTCCTGGCGATGTGCTTGAACTGAATGTGTCGGTCATCCGTGGCAAGCCTGGCGGCAAGGTCTGGAAATTCGCGGGACGCGCCGAGGTGGAGGGTGAGCTGGCTTGCGAGGCAGAATTCACTGCAATGATGGATCTGCCCGCCTAGGAGTGCGCCCAATGGCTATTGATGCCAGTGCCGATATCCATAGCTCGGCCGTGATCGAACAGGGTGCCGTCATCGGCCCCGATTGCCGGATCGGCCCGTTCTGCGTGGTCGGGCCTGACGTCGTGCTTGGGCGCGGCGTTGTGCTGAAATCACATGTCGTTGTTACCGGCAATACACAGGTCGGCGATGAAACGACCATCTTCTCATTCGCGGTGATCGGAGAGATCCCGCAGGATCTGAAGTTCAAAGGTGAGAATACGCGCCTTGTGATTGGTCAGCGAAACCGCATCCGCGAACATGTGACCGTGAACTGTGGCACCGAAGGCGGTGGCGGCGTCACGCGCATCGGCGACGATGGCCTGTTCATGGCCGGTTGCCATATTGCCCATGACGCGCAGGTCGGTGATCGGGTGATCGTAGTGAACTCTGCTGCTGTTGCGGGTCACTGCGTGATCGAAGATGACGTGATCATCGGCGGGCTGTGCGGAATTCACCAATGGGTGCGCATCGGCAAGGGCGCAATTATCGGCGCCTTGTCCATGGTCACAAATGACGTGATTCCTCATGGCCTGGTTCAGGGGCCACGCGGGGAACTTGATGGTCTTAATCTGGTGGGCCTGAAACGCCGTGGCGTTGATCGGGCCGAGATCACCGCGTTGCGTGCCGCCTTCCAGCAACTGGCGCAAGGGGAAGGCACCTTTATGGATCGTGCCCGTCGTCTGTCCGAGGACAATCCGGATTCTCCCCATGTCACCCAGATCGTCGAGTTCATCATGGGTCAGACCGACCGGTCTTTCCTGACCCCGAGGTAAGTTGAATGGCGCGGGCAATCATCGCAGGCGCAGGCGCGCTACCGGGGCTTTTGTTGCAGGCTGGACCGGCTCATATCGTACGGTTGGCCGGTGTTGAGAACGATCCGCTGGACGCGCCTGACATCCCGGCGCGCTTCGAAAGGTTTGGTGCACTTTTTGCAGATCTGCGGGCGGCAGGCGTCAAAGACCTGGCCTTTGCCGGGGCGCTGAGCCGTCCGGCCTTCGACCCCGCCTTGATGGACCCTGTAACCATGGCGTTGATGCCCCGCGTCGCCGGGGCAATGGCGCAGGGTGATGATGCCTTGTTGCGCGTGATCGCAGAAATTTTCGAGGAGCAAGGGTTCCGCGTAATTGGCGCGCTCGACCTTCGGCCGGATCTGACGGCGGCACAGGGGCCAATAAGTGGCACACCGACAGACGCGCAGGTCCGCGATGCCGCCCGCGCACGGTCTGTGCTCGACGCGCTCGGGCCACTGGATGTTGGGCAAGGGGCCGTCGCCGCCAAGGGGCAGGTGATCGGGATCGAGACCCTTCAGGGCACTGACGCGATGCTGCGCTTTGTCGGCGTGTCGCTGCCCGGATCGGGTGGCGTTCTGGTCAAGCGGCCCAAGCCGGGGCAAGATCTGCGCATGGATACCCCTGTGATTGGCCCCGCGACCGTGATGAAGGCGGCTGAAGCCGGGCTATCGGGAATCGAGATTGCCGCTGGCAGTGTTCTGGTCCTTGACCGTGACGCGGTGGAGACGGCGTGCGAGGCTTCGGGCATTTCGCTTTGGGCCGCAGCATGACGCTAAGCCTGTTCCTTATCGCGGGTGAATCCTCTGGCGACAGGCTGGGGGCCGCGTTGATGGCCGGCGTGAAGGAGCTGCACCCGGACGTGATATTTCATGGGGTCGGCGGGCCGCAGATGCAGGCCGAAGGGCTGGACAGCCTCTTTCCAATGGAGGAACTGGCGGTCATGGGCATTGCGGAGGTGCTGCCGAAACTGCGCCACCTCTTTGCGTTGAAACGGCAGGCGGCAGAGGCTGTCGTGGCGCTGAACCCTGACGCGCTGATCACCATCGACAGCCCGGATTTCTGCCTGCGCGTGGCCAAGCAGGTGCGTGAAACCGCGCCGCATATCCGCACAATGCATTATGTTGCTCCGTCTGTCTGGGCGTGGAGGGCAGGGCGAGCGGCCAAGATGGCGCGGCATGTGGATCATGTGCTTGCACTGTTGCCCTTCGAGCCGCCTTATATGGAAGCCGCAGGCATGACCTGCGATTTCGTCGGTCACCCGGTGGTGAACGAACCCGTAGCGAGCGAGACCGAGGCCGCCGCCTTTCGCGCCCGTTATGACATCGCCCCTGACGCGCCCTTGCTGTTGATGTTGCCCGGATCGCGGCGCAGCGAAGTCGGGCGCCTTGCCCCCGTCTTTGGCGAGGTTCTGGCGCAGCTTTCGGCGCGGGTACCGGGGCTGCAAGCCGTGTTGCCGACGGTGGCGCATGTGGCGCCTGCCTTGCGAGACGCTCTCGCGAACTGGTCTGTCAGGACAATCCTGCTGGACCCGAGCGAAGCCCCGGACAGCTACGCCGCAGACAAACGCGCGGCCTTCCGCGCCGCCGACGTGGCCTTGGCGGCCTCTGGCACTGTCTCGCTGGAACTGGCGGCCAATGCCACCCCGATGGTGGTGGCCTATGACATGAACCGTCTGTCGTTCTTCCTGATGAAGCGGGCGGCGTTGATCGACACGGTGACGTTGGTCAATCTGGTCTCCGAAACCCGCCATGTGCCCGACTTCCTGTCACCGGAATGCCGCCCCGAGCTGATCGTTCCGGCGCTGGAAAAGCTGCTGACTGACGATGCCGCCCGCGCCGCCCAGACCGAAGCGATGGACGTTACCATGGACCGTATTGGGGCAGGGGGCGAGGCACCGGGCTTGCGCGCAGCCCGGTCCGTTCTGGCGCATCTCTAGGCGGTGAAATCGGCGGGAACGGCACCGGTCAGACGCAGTAGATCTTCTGGCGTGATCGGCACGATATGGCGCGGGGTGCCCGCCGCCGCATAGACTTTGTCAAAGACAGAAAGGCGCGGATCGAACCAGGCCCGGATCGGGTTCAGATGCCCCACGGGCGAGACGCCGCCAATGGCGAACCCGGTCTGTGCACGGATCAGGCCCGCATCGGCCTTGCCAAGCGGCTCGCCCGCAAGCGCGCCGGCCTTGGCCGCATCCACCTGATTGCCGCCTGCAGTGATGAACAATAGCGCCGCGCCGCTGTCCTCACCCTTGAAGATCACCGATTTGCAGATCTGGTCGATCTCGCATCCCGCCTGATCCGCCGCTTCCGCAGCCGTCCGCGTGCTGCCATCCATTTCCATCACATCTGCCGCCAGCCCGGCCTCTTCCAAGGCCCTGACCACGCGCTTGAGGCTTTTACTCATGTCCGTCACTCCGTTTCCCGGCCCCTTGTTGCCCGCTCCCCCTGCGACGTGCAAGCAATTGACGAAACCTTGGCCGCCCGCCATCACAGAGGGTATGAGCTTTGCATCCCGCCTGACCCGACATCCCATTCCCTTCGATCCCGATCGCGGTTCAGATGCACTTGCGCATTTGCCGGACCTTTCGCCGGACCTTCGCCCGCTGATCGAGGGCGCTGGCGGGTGCAGCCCCTATCTGCTTAGCCTGATCGGAAAGGAAAGGGACTGGTTGGCCGAGGCGCTGACGCAAGACCCTGACGCCGTTCGTCGCGCTTTGCTGCTCGATACCGGGGCCGTGCAATTAAGTGACCTTGCGCCGGAATTGCGCCGGTTGAAACGCCGGGTGGCGCTTTTTGCGGCGCTGGCCGATCTGGGGGGCGTCTGGCCGCTGGAAAAGGTCACCGGCCTGTTAACCGATTTCGCAGATGCCGCCGTTGATGTGGCGATCCGGGAACTGGTGGCGGCAGAGGCGCGGCGCGGCAAGATTCCCGGCATGTCCGAGGAGGACGCGCAGACCGGGGCTGGCATGGTGGCGCTCGCCATGGGCAAGATGGGCGCCGGAGAGCTGAATTATTCTTCCGATATCGACCTGATCGTGTTGTTCGATGAAACCCGGTTCGATCACGGGGACGAGATGGAAGCGCGCGCGAGTTTCATCAAGGTGACACGCCGCATGGCCGCTGCCCTGTCGGATGTGACGCGCGATGGCTATGTCTTCCGCACCGATCTGCGGCTGCGCCCTGATGCGTCCGTGACGCCTGTCTGCATCTCGATGGCCGCCGCTGAGCGCTACTACGAGGCCGAGGGCCGCAATTGGGAACGTGCGGCTTATATCAAGGCGCGCGCCTGCGCCGGCGACATTACGGCGGGTGAACGGTTTCTGAAAACCCTCACCCCCTTCGTCTGGCGCAAGCATCTGGATTTTGCCGCCATTCAGGACACCCATGAGATGCGCGAGAAAATTCGCCGTCACAAGGGCCTGCACGGGCCGATCACCCTGGAAGGCCACAACATGAAGCTGGGTGCGGGCGGCATCCGAGAGATCGAGTTTTTCGCACAGACCCGGCAGATTGTGTCAGGTGGGCGTGACCCTGACTTGCGCTGTCGCGGGACGGTGCCGGCGCTGGCGGCTTTGGCCGAAAAGGGCTGGATAGACAGCACGACACGCGACCGGCTGACCCGGCATTACCGACTGCACCGGGAAATCGAGCATCGGGTTCAGATGGTCAATGACGCGCAGACGCATCTGCTGCCCAATTCCGACGAAGGCTTTGACCGGTTGGCACGGTTTTGCGGCGTGGCGGATACCCGTGATTTCCGCGCGGAGTTGCACGGCCGTTTGGAAGAGGTCGACCGGCTATGCGAACCGTTCTTCAAACCCGAAAAGGTGGAAACCGATCTGCCGGACCTGTCCACCACCGCAGAAGAGATCGTGGCCAGATGGCCAGGTTATCCGGCACTTCGATCTGCGCGGGGGCAGGCGATATTCGCGCGGCTGAAACCTGATCTGCTGACCCGCTTCGCGGCCACCCCGCGCCCGGAAGAGGCGCTTGGCAACTTTGACGGCTTCCTGAAGGGTCTGCCTGCCGGGGTACAGCTTTTCTCACTCTTCGAGGCCAATCCGCCGCTTGTCGATCTGATCGTGGATATCTGCGGAACGGCTCCGGGTCTGTCGCGATATCTGTCTCGGAACTCGGGCGTTCTGGACGCGGTAATCGGTGGGGATTTCTTTTCAGGCTGGCCAGACCGGGAAGATCTGACCGCCCATCTGGAAACGGCCTTTGAGGGTCTGGACTACGAAGGTGTTCTGAACACGGCGCGGCGATGGTTGAAGGAATGGCATTTCCGCGTAGGCGTGCACCATCTGCGCGGCCTGATCCACGCAGAGGAGGCCGGTGCCCAATATTCGATGCTGGCAGAGGTCATCCTGCAAGCATTGTGGCCGCGTGTCTGTGATGAGGTCGCCCGGAGGCACGGTCCCGCGCCGGGGCGCGGCGGTGCGGTGGTGGCCATGGGCAGCCTTGGGGCCGGTCGGCTGACGGCGGGGTCTGATCTTGATCTGTTGGTGATCTATGATCCCGGCGAGGTTGAATTCACCGAGGGACGCCGCCCGCTTGATCCGCGCGGATGGTTCGCCAAGGCCACCAAGACGCTGATCACTGCACTGACCGCGCCGACGGGTGAAGGAAAGCTTTATGAGGTCGATATGCGTCTGCGCCCCTCCGGGCGCCAAGGGCCGGTCGCGACTGCATTGGAAGGCTTCCGCCACTACCAGATGACCGAAGCCTGGACCTGGGAACATTTGGCCCTGACCCGCGCGCGGCCCGTGGCGGGGGACGCCAGCCTCTGCGCCGACATAGAACAGATTCGGATGGAGGTTCTGACCACGCCTCGTGACCCAATTAAGATCATGGCCGACGCACAGGACATGCGCGATCGGCTTGCCGCGGCTGGCCGCGTGGGCGAGGGGCTGGACGCCAAAGAAGGTCCGGGCCGGATGAAGGACGTGGAACTGCTGGCAGAAACCGCCGCCCTGATCGCCGGGGTCCCTGCGCGTGATGTGGAGGGGCAGTTGGAGGCTGGCGTGTCGATCGGCTGGATCAAGGCCGATGACGCGCGCACCCTTGCCGCGGCCCATCACCTCTATGGCCGCCTGAATCACGCCACACGGCTTCTGACGGATCGGCGGCTGGATCTGGACGAGATCGGATCGGGCGGACGCAGCTTCATTTCGCGCGAGGCCGGTGTCGCAGACAGCGCCGAATTGGCCGCGAAATCAGAGAGCCTGCGCATCGAATGTGAGGCTATCATCAATCAGGCGTTGGCAACTCCGCCACGCAAGGAGGATGAGGCATGAAAGACGCAAGCGATCCCAAGAACCTGATCCGAGAGGCGTACCGGATCGAGGGAATCACTGATGGCGAATGTCGCTCGATTTTCATGGATTGGGCCCTTAGCCAACCCGACCCCGATCCCCTGCCTCATATCCAGGTCTTGCTGGACCGTTACGGAATTGATGCTCCGGATCATCCGATGACTGTTGTTCTGAAACAGGGGCTGAACCGTCCGCCCGCTGCGAAACGCCGAGGTGGCCGAGCGGCGCGGGTCATCGAAGGCTGACAGATCAATCCTTGACCCGAGTCGACTGCGCACCTCTTTCCCGGTAGGGGGTGGTGTCGTAATGCGCCCGATAGCATTTGGAGAAATGCGAGGGCGAAGCAAATCCGCATGACAGCGCCACGTTGATCACGCTCATATCGGTTTGCATCAGCAGGTTGCGCGCCTTTTGAAGCCTTAGCTCCATGTAATAGCGCTTGGGACTACGGTTGAGGTAACGACGGAACAACCGTTCCAGCTGCCGCGTCGACATGCCGACCTCTTGCGCCAAAATGGACGGGCTGATCGGTTCTTCGAGGTTCTGCTCCATCATCCGGATGACCTGGCTCAGCTTAGGATGGCGCACGCCAATCCGGGTGGGGATCGACAAACGCTGCGAGTCCTGATCGGTGCGGATCGAGGTGTAGATTTGCTGATCGGCAATCTGGCTTGCCAATTCTTCGCCGTGATCGTTGGCCACAATCGTCAGCATCAGGTCAATGGACGCGGTGCCTCCGGCTGTTGTCATCCGGTTCCCATCGATAACGAAAACCGACTTGGTCAGCTTTACCTCTTCGAACTCTTCAGAAAAGCTATCCTGGTTTTCCCAATGGATCGTTGCGCGTTTGCCATCCAGAAGCCCCGCCTTTCCCATGGCATAGGCCCCGGTGCATAGCGCCGCAATTGTCACCCCGCGCCGTGCTTCTCGGCGTAGCCAGTTGATCAGCTTCTTTGTCGTGGCCTTCTGGACGTCAATGCCGCCGCAAATGACAATCGTGTCTTCGCGGTTCAGTTCCTCAAAATTCATATGCAGCTTGATCCGCGCATAGGAACTGCACTTTGCCTCGTCACCTTCCTCGCCCGCATAGAGAATCTTATACAGGTTTGCGCCGCCGAGCCGGTTGGCGATCCGCAAAGTATCAACCGCACCAGCAAAGCTGAGCAGGGTGAACTGATCCAGAAGCACGAAGATAAAGCGCTTGGGTTGGCGGGGAACGCCATTCAAAAGAGTGACCATTGCGCTTCCTTTCCATCGCGGCCCGGTTGATTTCGCCACGTTTTCTAGCGAAACCACCATTTTTTGGGTTTCGCAATCCCCCGAGAGAACGAATTTCGCATTGGCCCCCGCTTTTCTCTGCCCTATAAGCGCGGTCTGACACTGACAGGAGTTGCGTTATGGCACAGGCATGGACGAAATCGGATTGGCGCGCAAAGCCGCGGATTCAGATGCCCGACTATCCCGATGCGGAAGCATTGGCGGCTGTCGAGGCTCAACTTGCCAGCTATCCACCACTCGTCTTCGCAGGCGAGGCGCGCAAATTACGCAGCCAGCTCGCCTCCGTGTCTCGCGGTGAGGCGTTTCTGCTGCAAGGCGGTGATTGTGCTGAGAGCTTTGCCGAGTTTTCTGCCGATTCCATTCGCGACACCTACAAGGTGATGCTTCAGATGGCCGTGGTGCTGACATTTGGCGCCAAGGTTCCGGTCGTGAAAGTGGGCCGCATGGCGGGCCAGTTCGCAAAACCCCGTTCCGCGCCGACCGAGGTCAAGAACGGGATTGAGCTGCCCTCTTACCGGGGTGACATCATCAACGAGCTGGATTTCACCGAGGCGGCTCGTCTTCCGAACCCGCAGAAAATGTTGCAGGCTTACACGCAGGCGGCGGCAACGCTGAACCTTCTGCGCGCCTTCAGCCAGGGCGGGTTTGCCGATATTCACCGGGTTCACAGCTGGACGCTTGGCTTTACCGATGCCGACGACGCCGATCGCTACCGCGACATGGCCAACCGGATCTCTGATGCGCTCGACTTCATGACCGCCGCCGGCCTGAACTCGGAAACCGCGCATCAGCTTGGAACCGTGGATTTCTACACCAGCCACGAAGCGCTGCTGCTGGAATACGAAGAGGCTCTGTGCCGGATCGATTCGACCTCTGGCCTGCCGGTGGCAGGGTCGGGCCATATGATCTGGATCGGGGACCGCACCCGCCAGCCTGACGGTGCCCATGTGGAATTCGCCAGCGGCGTCCAGAACCCCATCGGTCTGAAATGCGGGCCGACAACTACCGAAGAAGACCTCAAGGTGCTGATGGCCAAGCTCAACCCCAAGAACGAGGCTGGCCGCCTGACCCTGATCGCGCGGTTTGGTGCGGGCAGCGTCGGCGATCACCTGCCGCGCCTGATCAAGACCGTTCAGGAAGAGGGTGCCAATGTCGTTTGGTCCTGCGATCCGATGCACGGCAACACCATCAAGGCGGCATCGGGCTACAAGACCCGTCCGTTCGAGTCGGTTCTGCGCGAGGTGCAGGAATTCTTTGCGATCCACCGCGCCGAGGGAACGGTCCCGGGCGGCGTGCATTTCGAGATGACCGGCAAGGACGTGACCGAATGCACCGGCGGCGTGCGCGCCGTGACGGATGAGGATCTGTCCGACCGCTACCACACCGCCTGTGACCCGCGTCTGAACGCGTCTCAATCGCTGGAACTGGCGTTCCTTGTGGCCGAGGAGCTGAGCCGCGATGGACGTAAGGCTGAGGCAGCGGCTGGCTGAAATACAGTGTGAGTGATTTAAGAAACGCCCCGGATCCTGGCAGGGTCCGGGGCTTTTCCGTTAACCAAGAAGCCTGGAGCGTTCTCAGATCGCGGTTAACGTCGCTTGGCGTTCAGCTCAGGCAAGCCCACCTTGAATGACGCGAAGGCCGGGACTTTTCTGACCGCGCTCTTGCACCGAATGTTCAACTGGCAAGGGGGCTGTGACACCAGCAACGCAAGACGCGCCGATGTGACGAATGCGAAAGCGGCGTGGGGGCAGTCCGATCAACCCGTCCGTGGCCAGAACCCCAAGCGCGCGGTCGATCTCTCCCTCGGGGCCGACCAGCGGCAAAAGGCACATCCGACCTTCCAGCACTACCCGGCCTTGTGCATCGGACACCAGTTCCAGATCCAGAACAGCAGGATCGGAAAAAACCTGAGACACCCTTTGCATCAACCGCTTACGGTCCGAAATTTCAAAAAAGGCCCGCAACGGCATACCCCTTACATCCATTCCCATCGTGTGGTGAAGGTGCTGTCCTGCCAGCCAGAACCGGACCATATCGGCGCGCGTGCGTTCGAGCAAAAAGGCATTGGGCAGGACAGGGCACAGGGCCTGCGGGTCCAGATCGGCCCGGCGCGGCACTGCACCATCCCTGCGAAGGCTGTTCCAGTAAGTCACGACAGTGTTGACCACAGATCCCATCTGCCGGCCTTTTCGGCGCCAGAGAGGCACAACGTTTCGCCGCTGTTCAGAACAGGTTTTCATCTTACGCTCCTGCATTACGGCCCCTGAAACGACCCTGCCCGGCAATAGCGTCGCGCGTGCATTTGTGTTAACGCTGACCCGGAGATCCTTACCCAACCCTTAATAACATCCGTACAATTCAACGAGCAGGGGGGAAAAGCTTAAGTGGTTAATTCGATGACAGGATATGCCGCACGCGATGTGGCATCAGATGGCATCCTTCGCAGTTGGGAATTGCGCAGCGTCAATGGCCGTGGTCTCGATATGCGGCTGCGGTTGCCGGACCGTTTGGGACGGCTAGACATCGCGTTGCGGGAAAGGCTGAAAAAGGTCATTGCCCGCGGATCGGTGACGCTTAGCCTGCGGATCACCAAGGAAGACAGCGGAACCGCAAGCGCAATTGACGAGGCGGCTCTGCTGGAAACGCTGGCAGCGCTGTCCCACATACAGCGCAGCGCCGAAGCACAGGGCCTGCCCGTCAATGCGGTGGATCCCGCCCGAATTCTGAGCTTGCCAGGCGTGATGGCCAGCGGTGGCGCGGATGATATTTTTCCGTCTGATGAAACCCTTCTGGCCGAGTTCGACGAGGTGCTGGCCGCTTTCCTGACCTCTCGTGCAGAGGAAGGCGCGGCCCTGAACCAAACGCTGAGCGATCAGATCGACGCCATGACGCCGTTGGTTGCACAAGCCGCTGCATTAGCGGACGCGCGCAAGGGCACGGCAGCCGACCGGCTGGCAGAAAACTTGAAGAAAATTCTCAACACCGCAGACGGCATGGACCCGGATCGCTTGGCACAGGAACTGGCGCTCCAGGCGGTGAAATCGGACGTGACCGAGGAGATCGACCGTCTCGCCAACGCCCATATTCCCGCAGCCAGGGCGCTGCTGGACGCGGATGGCCCTGTGGGACGACGTTTTGATTTCCTGATGCAGGAGTTCAACCGAGAGGCCAATACGCTCTGCTCCAAGTCCAACGACGCGGCGCTGACCCAGACCGGCCTTGACCTCAAGGTCGCGATTGATCAGATGCGCGAGCAGGTTCAGAACGTGGAGTGATCATGCCCCAACCCGATAGCCGCCGTGGCCTTCTTATCATTCTTTCGTCGCCCTCGGGCGCGGGAAAATCGACGCTGGCCAAGCGCCTGATGGAATGGGATCCGTCCCTGAGCTTCTCGGTCTCCGCCACCACCCGCGCCCCGCGTCCGGGCGAGGTGGACGGCAAGGACTACCATTTCCTGACTGAGAAAGGCTTCAAGACGCTGGTTCGTGATGGCGCGATGTTGGAACACGCCCATGTCTTCGGCAATTTCTATGGTTCGCCCATGGCACCGGTGAAAGAGGCGATCGACAGCGGCTGCGATGTGCTGTTCGACATCGACTGGCAGGGCGCGCAGCAGATCAAGGTGTCGAAACTGCGTGATCATGTCTTGTCAATTTTCGTGCTGCCGCCGTCCATCGCGGAACTGCGCCGCCGTCTGGTCAGCCGGGGGCAGGACGCGCCCGAGGTGATCCAGAAGCGGATGCAGAAAAGCTGGGACGAAATCAGCCACTGGGACGGGTACGACTACGTTCTGGTCAATGACGATCTGGAAGTGACGTTCGAGCGGCTGAAAACCATCGTCAGCGCCGAGCGTCTGCGTCAGCCGCAACAGCCCGGGCTCGCAAGCTTTGTGCGTGGGCTTCAGTCCGAGTTTCAGGAGGATGAACAGTGATTTATGCCCTCGACGGCATCGCACCCGAGATTGCGGACGACACCTGGATCGCACCGGACGCCAATGTGATCGGGCGGGTGGTGCTGGAAACTGGCGCGTCCGTTTGGTTCGGTTGCACCCTGCGTGGCGATAACGAAGAAATTCGGATTGGCGCAGGATCGAACGTGCAGGAAAACACCGTCATGCATACCGACCCCGGCTGCCCATTGCAGATCGGGGCCAATTGCACCATCGGTCACAAGGCCATGTTGCATGGGTGCCAGATTGGGGATGGCAGCCTCATCGGCATGGGCGCCACGGTTCTGAATGGTGCGAAGATCGGCAAAGGCTGTCTGATCGGGGCCGGGGCGCTGATCACCGAAAACAAGGTGATCCCTGATTTCTCACTGGTGATGGGCGCTCCGGGCAAGGTTGTGCGGACACTGGATGAGGCCGCGCAAGCGGGCCTGCTGGCCTCTGCCGAACATTACCGACAGAACATGCGCCGTTTTCGGGCGGGGCTGGTCGCGCAGGGTTAAGCCTTCGTGACATGCACGGTGAATTTCAGATCCTCCTGATCCTGTACCAGCCGAACGCGCTGTCCGTTTTCTGCCGTGTCTCTCGCCAGCAGGGCGAACTGAACGCGAGACGCAGGGAGCGACGCAACAGCAAGCGCCGGTTCATCCAGCAGCTGCCAAAGTGTTTCGTCTATGGCCAGCTTGCGACCTGTCCCTGACAATTCCCACCTCTCACCCTCGCGCCGAACGCTCAGACAGCCACCAAGCGGCAGGACGCTTTCCGCGCAGTTTAGCAACAGAAAGCCCTGCTTTGCGTCCTTGCGAGGCAGATCACCGCGGACCTGCCAATCAACGGTCAGACGCCCGGACCCAAAGATCGCAGCCACGATTTCCCGCATCTCGCGTTCTGACAGGGTTTCGTCCGCCCGGGCTGCACCAAAGGCGACACGGAAAAAGCGGATACGCGCCATGGCATCTTCGATCGCCGATCCGATCAGGTCCAGTTCCGGGCTTCGAGGAGCGCCAGACAAACCGATCAGTTCCATCCCGTTGGAAATTGCGGATAGCGGGTTTACAAGGTCATGGCACAGCCGCGATCCCACCAGTTCGGCAAGTTCAGGCAGGGGGAAGTCATGGCGATCATCCATTACGAAAGGCCCCCTGAAATGGTCAATGATTTGAATGCGATGCTGGAACCGGGCATGATGGTGCGCCACCCTGGCCAGCCCGATTGGGGACTGGGACAGGTGCAATCAAATATCGCCGGCCGGATCACGGTTAATTTCGAACATGCCGGCAAAGTGGTGATCAATGGTGAGCGTGTGGGCCTTGTCATCGAGTTCTGATCCCCTCGGGTCTGTTGCTCTGAAACGCTAGTCCATGCTCGGTTAACAGATTCCTAACGGACCCCCGGAGCTGCCCGCCTGCGGTTGCAATGCGCAAGCCAATCGCTTACCCCGCGCGCAGGAATATCGGCAGGCAAAGCATGGTCATCGACGACACCCAATTCGAGCTGCGTCTTGCGCAAACCGCCGAGGATCTGCGTCTGGCCCAATCCCTGCGCTATGATGTCTTCGTTCGGGAATTGGGAAGCGACGGCGACATGGTGGACCATGCCGACGGGCTGGAGATCGACCGCTTCGACCCGTTCTTCGATCATCTGATGCTGATGGACCGTTCCAGGGAGGATAACCCTTGCGTGGGCGTCTACCGTCTGATGCGCGAGGATCAGGCCGCCGAGGCCGGCCAGTTTTATTGCGACGACGAATATGATCTTACGGTGCTGAAGGCCGGTCCCTTGAAACTGTTGGAACTGGGCCGGTCCTGCGTCCATGCAGATTATCGCGGCGGTACCGCAATGCTTCATCTGTGGAACGGGCTTGCCGAATATGTGGAAAACCACGGAATCGACCTGATTTTCGGCGTGGCCTCCTTTCATGGCACCGATGCCAGCGCGTTCGCCGCCCCCCTGTCGCTGCTGCATCACCGCTATCTCGCACCGCAGGAGATCCGGGTTCGGGCCCGTGATGAGGGGTTCCAGCGCATGGACCTGATCGACGAGGCTGAACTGGACCGGGTGGCAGCCGCCCGCGCGATGCCCTCGCTGATCAAGGGATACCTCAAGATGGGGGGCTTTGTGGGAGAGGGCGCCTTTATCGACCGGCCCTTCAACACGACGGATATTTGCCTGTTGCTGGACGTAAAACGCGTGTCGCAAAAGCAATTCGGTCTTTATGCCAAAGGGGCACGGCGGTGACGATCTGGGATGACGGGCAAGTCCCGGTGGACACCCCGATCACTTGGGCGGGTTGGGTGCGCGTGTTGCGCCGGGGCGGGCCGATTGTCCTGTTGTTGCTGATCTGCTTTCCAGCGCTGCTGATCTTGCGCATCCCGGAGAAGTGGATTTGGGGCTATCGGCGTCCGGTCACGCCATGGATCACACAATTTGTATGTATTTCAGCCTGTTGGCTGATGGGGTTAAAGCGTCATGTCAGTGGTTCTCCATCACCTGCTCGTGGCGCGTATGTGGCCAATCATTCCAGTTGGCTGGATATTTTCGTTCTGAACGCCTCCAAGCGGATCTACTTTGTCGCCAAGGCCGAGGTGCATGGCTGGCCCGGAATTGGCTGGCTGGCGCGGGGCACGGGTACAGTCTTTATCCGTCGTGACCGGCGCGAGGCAAAGCGCCAACAGGAGATGTTCGAGGATCGGTTGCGGGCGGGCCACCATCTGCTGTTCTTCCCTGAGGGAACCAGTACCGACGGTCAGCGGGTTCTGCCCTTCAAAACCACGCTCTTTGCGGCCTTCACCACCGAGACGTTGCGCGATTTCCTGACGATCCAGCCTGTCAGCCTGCGTTATCACGCGCCCGAGGGTGAGGACCCAAGGTTTTATGGCTGGTGGGGCGATATGGGCTTTGGCTACGGGCTGCTTAAGGTGCTGGCCGTCCGGCGGCAGGGCGTGGTCGACGTGATCTACCATCCGCCCTTGAAAGTGGCGGACTACCCCGATCGCAAAGCGCTGGCCTTAGCCTGCGAAAAGGTCGTTCGTCAGGGATTTACCGGATCGGCGCGGTAAGTGCCTTCAGCGCTGCAAGCGGATCCTCGGCTTTCCAGATCTCTTGCCCGATGGCAAAGAAATCGGTGACAGGGGCCAGCTTTGCCACCAGATCGGCCGTCAATGCGCCCTCTGCGACCACCGGCAGTTCGATCATCTGTGACCACCAGGCGAACAGGTCATGTTCTGCCTTGCTGCCATCGCCAAGCGGGCTGTCACCCACAGGGCCGTAGGCGATATAGTCCGCACCCACTTCGCCCGCTGTCATGCCTTCATGGGTAGAGACCCCGCAGAAAGCTCCGACGATGGGATCGGCCCCCAGATCCTTGCGCGCCTTGCGCACGGACCGGGCGCCATCGGTCAGGTGAACGCCGTCAAGGCCAAGCCGTTCCACCATGCCAAGGTGCTTTTCGATCACAAGCGGCACGTCGCGTTCATGTGCAATCAGGCGCAGCGCATCGGCGGCGCGGGCGACCTCATCGGCGTCCGAGGACGCATGGGCCAGCCGAAGACAGGCGATCTCCATTCCGTCCAGAACGGCGGCAAGCTTCGGGGTGAAGTCGTCAATCTCGAAGGCGGGCGGCGTGATCAGGTAGATCTGCGGCTGCTCTGGGGCGTCCTGTGGCATGGGTCTGTCCTTCATCACTATTGGCGCGGTGATAGCCGGTGATGGCGTCGGGAACAATGGGGCGCTTGCATCGCAAAGCCCTCGGATTTATGCGGCTGGCATGGACAGCAAACACCCGCAACCCGCTTTCATCCTCGTGCGCCCGCAGATGGGCGAAAACATCGGCGCCGCCGCGCGGGCGATGTGGAATTTCGGTTTGGACCACATGCGCGTCATTAGCCCACGCGATGGCTGGCCCAATGAACGCGCCGTGGCGCTGGCCAGCGGTGCCGGGCGGCTGCTGGACAATGCGGGCCTTTTCGAAACCACACAGGAGGCGCTGCGCGACTGTACCTACGTGTTCGCCACCACCGCGCGCCAGCGGGGCCTGACCAAACCCATCGTGACGCCTGAGCGCGCCATGCAGCAAGCGCGCGAGATCCACGCTCAGGGCGGTAAGGTCGGGGTGTTGTTTGGCCCTGAACGCGCGGGGCTGGAGAATGACGATATTGTTCTTGCCAACGCCATCGTCTCAGTGCCGGTCAACCCGGAATTTGCCTCGCTCAACCTTGGGCAATGCGTGCTGCTGACCGCTTATGAATGGCGTCGTGCGACAGAAGAGATCGTCGCCGAGGTCATGGAACTGGCCGGGACCGACTTCGCGACCGGGCTGGAGATTGAAAAACTGGGTGATCATTTTGAGAACCGGCTGTCAGAAGCCGGGTTCTTCTTCCCAGAGGCCAAGGCCGAAAGTATGCGCTTGAACCTGCGCAATATGTGGGCCCGGCTGCCGCTGACGCGTGCGGATGTGCAGACGCTTCATGGGGTCCTGCGCCAAATGGTCCGCTGGAAGGAACGTGGCTGACCCGCGACCCATTGCCGTGGCGCTTGATCCTCCCGTGGGGCAGGGCTAGGTCTGGCGGAAAGGAAATGGGAGCCTGAGGCATGAGCGGACAGCGCAGCATTTTTGAAGAGGTCACGGAAACCCGGAAACCCGCCGCTACACCGGGCGCTTTGACAGCAGGCCGGGGTAGGGGGCGCGGTTTTGCGCGGATCTGGCTGATGGTGCTTTTTGTGATGGTGGTGGTGATGATCGCCGTGGGTGGGTTGACCCGGCTGACCGACTCAGGCCTGTCGATCACGGAGTGGGCACCGATATCCGGCGCCGTTCCACCGCTGAACGAAACCGATTGGCAAGCGGAGTTCGAGGCCTATCAGCAGACAGACGAATACCGGTTGCAGAATGCTGGTATGAGCCTCGCTGAATTCCAGTACATCTACTGGTGGGAATGGGGACACCGGCAGCTTGGCCGCACCATTGGCCTTGTCTGGGCGATCGGCTTTGGCTTCATGCTGGCGACCAAGCGTATGCCAACTGGATGGACCGGGCGGTTCTTGCTGCTAGGGGCCCTTGGCGGCGCACAAGGGGCCATTGGCTGGTGGATGGTGCATTCCGGGCTGCAGGAGGGGATGCTCGACGTTGCGTCCTATCGGCTGGCCACGCATTTGGGCCTGGCCTTCCTGATCCTGGGCCTGATCGCCTGGTATGTCTTCCGCCTGTCACGGGACGAGGCTGAACTGATGCAGGCCCGTCGCAACATGGACCGCAAGATGAAGGGCATGACCACGGGCCTTCTGCATCTGTCCTTCGTGCAAATCCTTCTGGGTGCTCTTGTGGCGGGCATTGATGCGGGCCGCATGTTTCCCGATTGGCCGCTTATGTCCGGCGGTTTCTTCCCGCCCGATATGTGGCAGATCGAGCCCCTGTGGCGGAACTTCTTTGAGAACGCAGGCACCGTGCAGTTCATCCACCGGATCGTGGGCTATGTGCTGGTGCTGATGGCGATCGGCATCCTGATGGCAGCCCGCAAATCCGCCAATCGCAGCGTCAAGGGCGCTGCGCAGGTGGCGGCAGTGATGATCTTTGTTCAGGCCACGCTTGGCATCGTAACCGTCATGCATTCCTCGCCCCTGGCGCTGGCACTGCTGCACCAGTTGGGGGCGGTCTTGACGATTGTCCTGATCCTGCGCGCTCGCTTCACCGCGATGCACCCGCGCGCGCAATCCGTAAGGGGAACCTGAGATGTCGGCCTATGACGATCTGATCGCCTATCAGAAAGACACGCAGGCGCTGGCGCAGGTGATGGGACGCCTTGGCTGGGACCAGGAAACCGTGATGCCGCGCGGGGCGGCTGATCAGCGAGCGGAAGAAATGGCGGCAATGGAATCTGTCCTTCATGCCCGCCGCACCGATCCGAGGGTGGGCGAATGGCTGGCCAAGGCAGAGGCCGCAGACGACACGGCCCGCGCCAATCTGCGCCTTATTCGCCGGGAATATGACCGTGCCACCAAGGTGCCTGCCGATCTGGCAAAGGCGCTGGCAAAGGCCACGTCGCGGGCTCAGGGCATATGGGCCGAGGCCCGCGCGAGCGAGGATGTTGCGGCTTTTCTTCCCACATTGACTGAAATTCTGCGTCTGCGCCGAGAGGAAGCCGCCGCCATCGCAGGCGACGCAGACCCCTATGACGCGCTCTTGCAGGATTACGAGCCGGGGATCACCGGCGCAGAGCTGGAGGCGCTCTTCTCTCGTATGCGGCCGCGTCTGGTTGACCTGCGGGGGCGGGTTCTATCCTCGGGCTTTGACCCCGACCCGCTTCACGGCCATTTCCCGGAAGCCGCGCAGCTGGCGCTCTCCGCCGATCTGGCGCGCGTTTTCGGCTATGATTTCACCCATGGCCGCATAGACAAGGCGGTGCATCCGTTCAGCTCTGGGTCTGGCCACGATGTTCGGATCACAACGCGGGTGGATGAGGGCGAGCCCTTTGGCTGTCTCTACTCGACCATCCACGAGGTTGGCCACGCGTGCTATGAGCTGAACATCGACGATGCCTATATGCTCAGCGTTCTGGGGCAGGGCGTGTCCATGGGGGTGCATGAAAGCCAGAGCCGGTCCTATGAAAACCAGATGGGCCGCAGCCGCGCCTTTACCGGTTGGCTGTTCGCTAGGATGACCGATGTCTTTGGGCCGCTGAATATCGGTGATGCCGATGCGTTCCACGCCGCCGTGAACCGGGTACAATCTGGCTACATCCGCACCGAGGCCGACGAGGTTCATTACAACTTGCACATCCTGCTTCGCTTCGATCTGGAACGCGCGCTGATCAAGGGCGATCTGCAAGTGTCTGATCTAGAAGCAGCCTGGAATGACCGCTTTGCCGCCGATTTTGGTGTCGCGGTCGACAAGCCTTCGAACGGGATGCTTCAGGACGTGCACTGGTCGGTGGGGCTGTTTGGGTATTTCCCGACCTACACGCTTGGCAACGTCTATGCGGGCTGCCTGTTCAAAGCGCTTCGCGAAGACTTGCCAGACCTGGATGCGCAGATGGCGGCGGGCGATCTGAGCGGCGCAACAGGCTGGATGGCGGCGAACCTGCAAACCCATGGTGGGCTTTTCGAGCCTCGTAAGGTCGTGGAACGGGCATCGCGCGCGCCGGTCAGCGAGGAGCCGTTGTTGGATTATCTCGACGCCAAGTTCGGCGCGATTTACGGGGTTTAACATGGAAGTGCGGCCAAACCAGGCCGCACGCGGCCCCGCAGTCTGGATGCTGGCGGTCGGCCTGACTCTCAGCTACGCCTGCCTTTACTACATCTTTGCGGCCCTCATCCTGAGCTGGGAGGCCGATCTGGGTTGGGATCGGACAGTTCTGGCTTCGGGGCCGTTTCTGTCCATCGTGATCGCTGCGGCATTGGCCCCGTTCGCAGGCAGGCTGGTAGACCTCGGCAAAGGGCCAGAGGCGATGGTTGCGGGCGCGGTGATCGGGGCAGGGGCCTTGTCGCTCCTGGCCATAAGCCACACACCAGCGGCCTATCTCTCGGCCTGGGCATTGATCGGGCTGGCGCAGTCGGTGGCGCTCTATGAAACCTGTTTCGCATTCCTGATCCGTCGCCTCGGCCCCCACGCACGGGCGGCGATTGTCCGGGTCACTTTGGTGGCAGGCTTTGCATCCACGCTGGCTTTTCCGGCTGGCGCAACGCTCAGTGCTTCAATCGGCTGGCGAGGCGCGGTGTGGGTTGCGGCGGCGGTGATGGCGTTTGTACTGGTGCCGCTATTTGCAATCGCGGGCCGGATGCTGCGCCGGGTAGAGGGTGCGCCGGATACAAGAGAGGCCGACAAGGGCGCTTTGGTCCGGGCGCTACGCTCTGGCAGTTTCTGGATCTTGGCAATCGTCCTGTCGCTTGTGTCGCTCAATCACTGGATGCTGATCAACTACGCCGTTCCCATTTTTGTGGCCCAGGGGGCAAGCCAGCCCTTTGCGGTTCTCGCGGCTTCTACAGTCGGGCCCGCGCAGGTGGCAGGCCGTCTGGTCCTGATGCGATATGAGGCCCGGATCGGTACTGCAACCGCGACCCGGATCACCTTCCTGACCATGGTGGTAGGCACGTTGGCGTTGTTCCTTGCGGGGTTGGAGCCGTTGCTGATCTTCGCCTTCACCATCATTCAGGGTGGGGCAATCGGCATCATGACCATCCTGCGCCCCGTGTTGATTTCAGAGGTTATGGGACCGGCGGGCTACGGCGCGATAGCGGGCACCATACAGATCCCGGCGCTGTTGGCAGGTGCGCTGGCCCCGCTATTGGGCGCGGTCATGCTGGACGGATACGGGGTGACGGGCCTGCTTGGCCTGTCGCTGCTGGTGCTGGCGGCCAGTATCGCAATGCTGACCTTGCTGTTGAGGCGGACCGGCTGACTTAACCTGGCTGCTTCCAGTCAGGCACCCGTTTTTCAATGAAAGCGTCAATGCCCTCGGCCGTGTCGTCGTCCAGCATGTTCTCCACCATCACGGCCCCGGTAAAGTCATAGGCCTGGCTGAGGTTCATCTGGATTTGGTCGTAAAACGCCCGTTTGCCGATGCGCACTGCGCTGCCAAGCTTGTCGGCCACGGTCTGCGCCAGGTCCATCACCTCGTCTTCCAATCGGTCTGCGTGGACGGATCGGTTGATCAACCCGAGGGCTTCGGCACGGTCAGCAAAAATGAAACGGCCTGTGGTCAGCATCTCCATCGCCTGCTTGCGCGGGATGTTGCGTGACAGGGCCACCATGGGCGTAGAACAAAACAGGCCGATATTCACGCCATTCACCCCGAACCGAGTGTCATCGGCAGCCACCGCCATGTCGCATGAGGCCACCAGCTGACAGCCCGCCGCCGTGGCAATACCGTGGACCTGAGCAATGACCGGTTGCGGCAGGCGCGGTATCATCTGCATGACCTCGCCACAGCGATTGAACAGATCACGCAAGGCGGCTGCGCCCTTGTCAGGGGCCTGGCGCTTGGCACGCATCTCCTTGAGGTCATGACCGGCGCAGAACGCTTTGCCAACCCCGCGCAGGATCACGACGCGCTGTGTCTCGGACCCCATCAATTCGGTGAATTCTTCCTTTAGACGCGCCAGCATCGCATCCGACAGCGCATTCAGCGCACCGGGCATATTCAGCGTCAGCCGGGTGATTGGACCAAGATCCTCGCGGATAAGAATATCCTGTGACGTAGCGTCCGACATCTGGCCCTCCCTTGCCAATTCGCTTCAAGACCCGGAATGCTATGCCGAAAGATGGAGGAGGAGCAATGGGACTGCTCATGGACAAATCCGCGCTGGCAGCTTTTTTGCAGGCGGAGTTCCAGCAGGTGGCGGATGATTTCACCGTCGAAGAGGTGCGCGAGATGGGAATCCTCGTACGGCTGAACGTCGATGACCGGCATCTGCGACCCGGCGGCACGATCTCGGGCCCGTCGATGTTCGCACTGGCTGATGTGTCGATCTACCTTGCGGTGCTGGCGATGATCGGACCCAAGGCGCTGGCCGTGACTACGAATATCTCGATGGATTTCATGCGAAAACCTGCTGCGGCCACGGATCTGCTATGCGATTGCCGATTGTTGAAACTGGGTCGTTCCCTGGCTGTGGGCGACTGTCTGATCCGATCGGAAGGAATGGAAGCGCCAGTGGCCAGGGCCTCGATGACCTACGCCATTCCCCCGGAATAACGCGCAAGCCAAAACGGAGCCTCCTCGAAGCGTTTCGTCTCGGGGAGGAAGCCAAAGCACCTGGAACCCGTGAAACTTCAGCAAAGCCTTGTTGCCGTTCGGGGACAGGCCAGTGTGACTCGAAGGTTCATCCCCGGCCTTTCCCATTGGCTCGTCTTCATCACGACCGGTTGTTGGCAGAACCCGCGCTCTAACGGGGTGCGATGGCTGCGTTCAGGGCGCGGCTGGTGTCGCGTGAACAGGCCCAGAAAGCCGCCGCATGTTCACAGGCAGGAAGAATGTCATAAAACTCCGTCGCTCTTCCAGCGCGCTGCGAGGCGCATGGACCAACCCCGAAAAGGCGCGATTTCCCGCCGCTTTCCTCGCGTGCCTTTTGACCCTGTCATTTACCCCGCCTATAAGGCGAAAGCGCCACAGGAGTCGCGGGCATGATCCGATTCATTTTTTCCTTTTTGGGGGCAATTTTTAGCCTCGTGACCAATGGGCTCGTCATGGGTGCGCTGATTGCTGGTGGGGTGATCTTTTCCTTCACCCGCGATTTGCCTGACTATCAGACTCTACAGCAGTATTCGCCCGCCACGATCAGCCGGATCTATAACCGCGATGGCGAGATCATGGATGAATTTGCCGCCGAACGCCGGATCTATGCCTCGTATGAGGAAATTCCGCCGGTCGTCGTACATGCCTTCGTCAGCGCCGAGGACCGCAACTTCTTTGAACATTCCGGCTATGATCCGCGCGCCATCGGAGCCGCGGTTGTCGAGGCGATCCGGTCTCGCGGGCAGGATGTGCGTGGGGCATCCACGATCACGCAACAGGTTGTGAAGAACTTCCTGCTCGATGGTTCGCGCCGGATCGAACGGAAGATCCGAGAGATCATCCTTGCCGCGCGGATCGAGCAGACGCTGTCAAAAGAACGGATCATGGAGCTTTATCTCAACGAGATCGAGCTTGGTCAGCGCTCCTTCGGCGTGGCCGCTGCGGCGCAGACCTATTTCAACTCCGACCTTGTCGACCTGCGCCCCGAACAGGCCGCCTACCTGGCGGCGCTGCCACAATCGGGGGGCACCGCGCTGCATCCGGTGCGCAACTATGAACGCGCTGTCAGCCGCCGCAATTACGTGCTGCGCGAGATGTATGAGAACGGCTATCTTTCGCAAGAAGAGATGGAGGCCGCGCAGGCCATGCCGCTGGAAACCGTTCAGGGCGGCCATATTGAGCCGTTCCGGGCGCAGTTGCCATCACGTGACTATTTCTCTGACGAGATCCGCCGCCAGCTGAGCCGCGATTTCGGAACCGAAGGGTTCCTGTCGGGCGGCTACACCGTGCGTGCCACGATGGATGAAAGCCTTCAGGATGCCGCCGCACAGGCCCTGCGCCGAGCGCTGGAGCGCTATGACCGGGAACGTGGCCTGTGGCGCGAACCGCTGGCAACCATTGAGCCCGAGCTTCTGGCCGCAGCCGAGGGCGAGGGCTGGCGTGAGCTGTTGGCAGAGGTCACCTTTCCGCGTGACATAGATGGCTGGCACGCGGCTGTGGTTCTGGAAGTGGGCAACACCCACGCCCGGATTGGCATCGAAGGCGTTGAGGATGACGAGGACGGCCACTGGATTCCGCCAGAAGACGTGACATGGGCCCGTCCCGTGGATGCAGACGGCAACCGGGGCGATACCGCGCGCACTGCTGGCGATCTGCTGGACGTGGGCGACGTGATCCATGTGCGCGCCATGACCAGCGACAGCGACGGCAGCTTTATCCGCTGGACCCTGCGCCAGATCCCCGAGGTGCAGGGCGGGTTCATGGCGATGGATGTGAACACGGGCCGCGTTCTGGCGATGCAGGGGGGATTTTCCTACCAGTATTCCAGCTTCAACCGCGCGACACAGGCGACGCGCCAGCCGGGCTCTGTCTTTAAGCCCTTCGTCTATGCAACCGCGCTTGATACCGGCTATAGCCCCAACACCATCGTCATCGACGCCCCGATCGAGGTCGATACGGGCGAAGGCATCTGGCGGCCAACCAACGCGTCCAATGAATTCTATGGGCCTGCTCCGCTGCGCACCGGGATCGAGCGGTCACGGAACCTGATGACCGTGCGTCTGGCGCAGGATGTGGGCATGGAGACCGTGGCCCGCTATGCGGAACGCTTCGGTGTCTATGATGAGCTTCAACCCTATCTGGCCAATTCGCTCGGGTCGCAGGAAACCACGCTTTATCGTGTTGTGGCGGCCTATGCGATGTTTGCCAATGGCGGCGAGAGGGTGGAACCCACTCTGGTTGACCGGGTGCAAGACCGGTTCGGTGCAACAGTCTATCGCCATGATCAGCGCATCTGTCAGGACTGCCTGCTAAGCGATTTGCAGGATGGCCGCGCGCCCCGGATCGTGTCGAACCGAGAGCGGGTGATTGACGCAATCACCGCCTACCAGATCACCTCGATGATGCGCGGCGTGGTCCAGCGGGGCACCGCGGCGGGAAGCGTCGGGAATGCGGGCCTTGGCGTTCCGCTTGCTGGCAAGACCGGTACGACCAACGATGCACGCGACGTTTGGTTCGTTGGGTTCTCCAACACCATCGTGGCAGGCTGCTATATCGGCTTCGACACTCCGCGCAGTCTGGGCCGGGGTGCATCTGGCGGCGGCATGTGCGGGCCGGTCTTTGCGCAGTTCATGCGCGAGGCAATTGCCGAATACGGCGGCGGCGAATTCGAAGTGCCGCCCGGCGGCCATTTCTATCCGATTGACCGCTTCTCTGGCCAGAGACTGGAAGAGGGCGCGTCCGGCCCCGACGTGGTGATGGAGTATTTCCGCGACGGCGAAGAACCCTTCTTTGGCATGTTGTCCATTGTCGATGGTGGATTTGGAATGGGGTCGAACCTGCCGATGTTCGCACGTGGCCAGGAACCCGGCGGCGATGGCGGTGAAATCGTCGATGGGGACCCGTTGCCACCCACGGACAGCACCGTGGAAACCTCAACCGGTGGGACTGCTCGGGTGCCCCTTGGTACCGGGTTTGGAGAGCTTACCTCGGGCGGGCTATACTGACCATCATAGGCCCTTGCCCGCTTGCAGCGGCGCGGGGGCTGGTCTACATCCCTCTGACAGTCCTTTCACGAGCCAAGCGAGCAGACCATGCGGGCCGAAACCCAAAGCCATATCGAGAAAATCCGTAAATCCCTGACCCTTCTGGGCCAGCGGATGGACCTTGAAACGGCCCCTCATCGTTTGGAAGAATTCAATGCCCGTGTCGAAGACCCGGATCTTTGGAACGACCCTGAGAAAGCCCAGAAGCTGATGCGCGAGCGGCAGATGCTTGTCGACAAGATGGGCACCTACAAGGCGATTGAGACCGGCTTGAACGACAATGTTGAGCTGATCGAGCTTGGCGAAATGGAAGACGATCAAGAGGTGATCGCCGAGGCGGAGGCCGCGCTGGCCGAGCTGACGAAGACCGCCGCCGCAAAGGAGCTGGAGGCATTGCTGGATGGCGAGGCCGATAGCAATGATACCTTCCTGGAAATCAATTCGGGCGCGGGCGGCACCGAAAGCTGTGACTGGGCGTCGATCCTGGCGCGCATGTATGTCCGTTGGGCCGAGAAGAAGGGCTATGACGTCGAGCTGCAATCCGAAAGCGCGGGCGAAGAGGCGGGCATCAAATCCGCCACCTACAAGATTTCCGGCCACAATGCCTATGGCTGGTTGAAGTCGGAATCGGGCGTACACCGGCTGGTCAGGATCAGCCCTTATGACAGCGCCGCTCGCCGCCATACCTCGTTTAGCTCTGTCTGGGTCTATCCGGTCGTGGATGACAATATCGAAATCGAGGTGAACCCCTCTGATATCCGTATCGACACCTACCGGTCGTCGGGTGCCGGCGGTCAGCACGTGAACACCACGGACTCGGCTGTTCGGATCACCCACATTCCGACCGGCATCGTCGTGACCAGCTCGGAGAAATCCCAGCACCAGAACCGCGATATCGCCATGAAGGCGCTGAAATCACGGCTTTACCAGCAAGAGCTTGACCGCCGAAACGCAGCCATCAACGAGGCGCATGAGAACAAGGGCGACGCGGGCTGGGGCAACCAGATCCGGTCCTATGTGCTTCAACCCTACCAGATGGTGAAGGACCTGCGCACGGGCTATGAGACTTCGGACACGCAAGGCGTTCTGGACGGTGACCTTGATGGCCTGATGGCCAGCGTGCTGGCAATGGACGTGTCCGGCAAGACCCGCGCACAGGCGCAGGCAGAGGACTGATCCATCAACCGGTCCTAAAGCAAGCTGTCCTTATTGGGCTTGGAGATCCTGCCGTTGCTCGTGTAGCAATGTTGCGGGGAGGGCGCGATGACATTCAGCTTTCTTGAACGCGGCAAGGGGCCGCCGGTTCTGTTCCTTCCAGGATCATTCAGCACAACGGCTGCATGGTCCGGGGTATGGGATGCGTTGCCCGACGGGTTTTGTCTTCTGTCGGCCAACTTGCCTGGCTACGCCGGTGCTGATGACCCGCGCATTGCTTCGGACAACTCAATGGCCCGGCTTACGGATTGGTTGTTCGGATGTCTCGATCAGATCGCAGAGCCCGTTCATCTTGTCGGCCATTCCTTTGGCGGGCAGATTGCGATTGCTGCCATGCTGCAAGATCGGCGCAATGTCCTTAGCCTGACAACCTTCGAGGCCAATCCCGTCTTCGTCAAACCATTGGGCCAATCTTTTCCCTGGTTAAGGGACGTTCAAGAGATCGCACCGCGATTGGCCCAGGCCCATGCGCGCAACGATGCGGATGCGGCAGGCATCGTGATCGACTATTGGACCGAAGCGGGCACTTTTGCCGCGATGCCGGAGCGGATCAGGGATTTCTGCAACTCAGGTGTCGCCACAAACCTGAGGGATTGGGACTCTGCGCGATCCTTTGACCCCGAGATATCCGCGTTTCAAGATATTGATCTGCCTGCAACTTTTTCCTGGGGCAGCAGGGCCAGCAAACCCATTGCCGATGCGTGCAGCGCCATTGCGAGGGAATGGCCGAATTGCGCCACACGGATCATTCAGGGGGCAAATCACTTTCTGATCACCTCGCATCCAGAGGATTGTGCGGCCGTCATCGTGGACAGAATTCGGGGTTGCGAGGCGGGATAATTTCTCTTGGCACGGTCAAGCACCTTCCCTTAGCATTTCAACAGGGGAGGACTTCGTGATGAGTGACACCAGCCAGGCTTTGCCCGCCGCCTCGAAAGTGCCCGAGGTCCGGCACATGGACATGGGTGACATCGGCTATGCTTTACGGGCCGGGTGGCAGGATTTCAGGCGCAAGCCGATGATGGGGCTGTTCTTTGCCCATATCTACGTGATCGGCGGCTGGCTTTTGTACATCCTGCTCTTTGTGACTGAACAGATCTGGCTGTCGCTACCCATTACCGTGGGCTTTCCGCTGATTGCGCCGTTTCTGGCCGTTGGCCTGTACGAGGTGTCACGTCGGCTGGAACAGGGTGACACGGATTTTCGGCGCAATGACATATTCGGCGTGGTCTGGCGTCAACGCCTGCGGCAATTGCCTTTGATGTCGTGGGTGATCATCGTCTATTTCCTGTTCTGGTCCTTTTTCGCCCATATGCTCTTTGCGCTTTTCATGGGGCCGTCGGTGTTGATGAATGTCAGCTCCAGCTATGCTTATCTGTTACAGCCTCAGGGACTGGTGATGCTGTTGGTTGGAACCGGGTTCGGGGCGGTGTTCGCGTTCGTCCTTTTTTGTCTGACGGCGATTTCACTCCCGCTCTTGCTGGATAAGGAGCTGGATTTCGTGACGGCCATGCTGACGTCGATCGCGGTCGTCAAACGCAATCCCTTGGTGATGCTCACATGGGGACTCACCATTGCGGCACTCACCTTCGCGGCGATGATCCCGGCGCTGCTTGGGCTTTTTATCGCATTACCGGTCCTGGGTCATGCCAGCTGGCATATCTATCGGCGCGCTCTGGAACACGATTGAGGCGCAAAAACGAAAACGGCCCCGCAAAACGGGGCCGCCATGAACCGTCATTCGCCGGATTTGATCAGGCTTCAGCCGAGCCGTTGGTGGCCGAGGCCACGGGCGCAGCAGCTGCGGGAACAGCGCGCTTGGTGCCGCCATTGGACAGCGGATCTTCCTGACGCTGAACAGAGCCTTCGAAATGCGCACCGCTTTCGATCGCGATGGTCTTGTGGATGATGTCGCCCTCAACCTTCGCAGTCGCGGTCAGACGCACCTTCAGGCCACGGACACGGCCCACGACACGACCGGTCACGACGATATCGTCGGCCACGATCTCGCCCTCGATGGTGGCGCCTTCGCCAACCGTCAGCAGATGGGCGCGGATGTCACCATTCACGGTGCCTTCCACCTGGATATCACCAGTGGTACGCAGATTTCCGGTGATCGTCAGGTCAGAGCTGAGTACGGATGCGGGCGGTTTAGGCTTGTTCGAGGTAAGGGGCATTGAGCTTTTATCCGAGGATCCTGCCTTGGGGGCATCTGCCCCGGTTTCGGGTTTGCTATCAGCGGCGCCAGCCTGTTTGGGGCCGGGTTCATTGATCTTTGACTTAGAAAACATCTCTACCTGCCGTGATGTAGTTCATGGGATTTCGGGGCGTATCACCGGTGCGAACCTCATAGTGGAGATGGGGCCCCGTAGACCGTCCGGTGCTTCCCATATCACCTATGCGATCCCCGCGCGAGACCCTTTGGCCTTCCGTCACCCGGATCCGGTGTAAATGCGCGTAGCGGGTTTCGAAGCCGAAGGCGTGCTGGATGACGATGATATTGCCATAGCCGCTCTGCCGTCCGGCGAAGCTGACGACGCCATCGGCGGTCGCATGGATGGGCGTGCCAGTGGGGCCAGCCATATCGACACCGGTGTGCAACCGGCTGCCGCCATTGAACGGATCGCGGCGGTAGCCAAACGGGGAACTGAGCCGGTAACTGGCGAAGACAGGACGGGAAAAAGGCAATCTTTCCGCGACCATACGGTGAAGGTTCAACATATCAAGCTGCGCCAGAACCTCATTCGCGCGCAAGGAAGCCGTGTCGGGTTCTTCGCCCCTGGTCGACATCGTGATCGGCATCAAAGGGCCACCCTGGCCGTCATAGCTGGCACGCATCTGGTTCACCAGATCATCGGTCGACAGACCCGCCGCAGAGAACATCCGGTCAAGCGGTGCCATCGACATTTCGACAGCATCTTCCAACTGCGCGAAAATCCGCTCGTTGCGTTCATCGGCCAGGGCCTGGGTGAATTCCAGCTCGTCGATTTCTTCTTCGGCGCTTTCCGCGATCTCGAACGCGTCGTCTCGCTGCGCGGCGGCTCGGGCAAGCGCCATGGTCAGATATTCCAGCGTGCGTTCAAGTTCACGCTGGCGACCAGCGGCGGTCTGGACCGATCCGTTTTCGGCCTCGATCTCGGCGAGCAGAGCGGCGGTCTGTTCGCGTGCCTCATCACGCTCTGTCATTACCCGGCGCAGCGTGGTCTGAATCACTTCAACGGCGGTTTCCAGTTCGCGGCGGCGCTCTTCCGAGGCCAGAAGCCGTGATTGCATCGCCGAGACTTCGCCCATGGCCACCGCGAACCGTTCCTGGCTGGCCTGAGCCTCTGATGCGCGGGCATCGCGTTCTTCGGACATGGCGTTCAGGCGCTGTTCATACGCCACCTGCGCCCGTTCCGCCTGTTCGCGGACCCCGCCAGCACTGATGGAATCGATCAGGAAGATTGCTGTCACGATCACGGTCCAGCCAACGAAAAGAGAGCTTCCCGTCAACATGATGGCCTGCGTCGCAGGACGCAGACGCACATAGCGCATGCCCTGGTCGGATTTCAGGAAAAGCCGCTGCTCCGGCAAATACCGTTCAAGCGCACCGTTGAACCGGTCAGTCAGGCGTGTCTTCACGTCGCTGTGCCCCATTACCCTTGTCATAGCCAAATGCGCCGTCCTGTCCCCACAACCCGTCGCACCGGTAAACACCGAATTAGGGGAAAGCCTCCCGAGGCTCAAACCTTTTTCTGCATGGCTGTGGATAAATGGGGCAATTCGCCGGTTTTTGGCGGGTTTTTGCCCATGTCACTGGGTCAGCCCACTGATCCGGATGCAGACAAGGGCCAGTAGAAATCGGGCGGCAACCCGGCCTCGGCGCGTTTTTCTTCGTTGAAGGGCGGTTTTAGCGGTCCGTGGAAATAGGTGCTTACCAGGCGGTGAAACTCGTCCTTGGGGTCGATGTCATTGCGCCCGCACAGAAAATGGAACCATTTTGACCCATAGGCGACGTGGTGAACCTCTTCCGAATAGATGACTTCCAGCGCCGCAACAGCCTCCTGTGCAGCAGGATCACCGGCCTTTCGAAACACCTCGATCATGCCGGGCGTCACGTCCAGGCCCCGCGCCTCCAGCACCATAGGCACTACGGCCAGCCGTCCCATGATGTCCCCGGCAGTATCCTCTGCCGCGCGCCACATTCCTGCGTGGGCGGCCAGATCGCCATAGAAACTGCCCATGCTCTCAAGACACGCGCTGACCAGCTGGAAATGCTTCGATTCCTCGTCTGCCGATTTGACCCAGTCGTCAAAGAAGCCAATGGGCATTTTTATCCGCCCGCCAAAGCGCGCGATGATATCCCAGTGAAGGTCCACGGCATTGAGCTCGATATGGGCAACCGCATGAAGCAACGCCTTGCGTCCCTCCGGGCTTCCGGGGCGGCGCCGTGGAACATCGCGCGGGTCCAACAGGGCGGGTTGCGAAGGACGGGCAGGGCGCAAGGGTGGGTCTGCGGTGCCGATCTCGATCGCGGGCGCATCGCCTTTGCGCGCGGCAAACCATTGTGCTGCATAGCGACGGCTGAGATCTGTCTTTTCCTTTGCATCGGCGGTCTCCAGAACCACCGTTGCCATTTCCGCAAGGCTTGAAGAAGTCACAGCGCCTTCACTGCCTCCAGCACCTCTGCGGCATGACCCGCCACTTTCACCTTCGGCCAGACGCGAGCCACCACGCCACCTGCATCAATCAGGAACGTCGCGCGCTGGATGCCCATGCTTTTCTTTCCGTACATGTTCTTTTCCACCCAGGTCCCATACCGTTCGCACAGATCACCTTCGGAGTCCGAGACGAGGATCACGCCAAGATCATGTTTGGTGATGAATTTTTCATGTTTGGCGACCGTATCCTTGGACACGCCGATCACCGTCGCACCCGCCGCTGCAAATTCCGGCAGGAGGGTCGTGAAATCATTGGCTTCCGTCGTGCATCCTGGCGTGTCGTCGCGCGGGTAAAAGTAAAGCACGACTGGACCGCCCTTCAGGGAAGATAACGATACGTCCGTGCCGCCATCGCGGGGCAGCGTGAAATCAGGGGCGTCTTGGCCTGCTTCGATCATTGGTCTCTCCTTGTTCATCGGCGGGAATCTGCTTTCGGCGATTTGCAAGCTAGGGTAAATCCGGCGAAGATAAACCCTGAAACCGACCGTATCCCTTCGGCAGATCGAGCGCGCATTACGCATGTCAGACACCGGCCCCGACCCAGAGCCGCGCCGCCCAAGGCGACGAGGCCCGCTGCGCTGGATCCTGCGCGGGCTGACGCTGGTCATCGTGCTGGCCGCTGTCGGCATCCTGTTGCTTGCCTTTCCCCCTAGCGGCCGGTCTGTGCCCCTGCCAGACTGGTCGCGGGCCCGGATAGAAGCGGCCATCGATGCCACGATGCCGGGCGGGCATGTCACATTGGGTGAGGTGGGGCTTTCCCTGTCGCGCGGCAACTTGCAACCACGCATCCGGTTTATCGACATGCAGCTTAGCGATGGCGACCGGCCGCGTGTCGTCTTCCCGGTGCTGGAGGTGGAGCTTGACCGCGCCGCCGCGCTCAGGGGAGAGCTACGCCCTCGTCAGGTCTCTGTCGGGGGGGCGGGTCTGCGCATCCGGCGCGATCGGGACGGAAGCTTCGATCTGGCCTTTACGGGCGCAGAGACCGGTGAGGCGCGCGACCTGTCCCAGACCCTCGCGGGCATTGACCGGATGTTTCAGCAGACGGTGTTTTCCCGGCTGCTTCGGGTGGTGGGCGAAGACATAACGCTTGTGATCGACGATGCCCGCAGCGGGGAAACCACGCGGATCACGCAGGCAACACTGGCTTTGGTGCCAGAAGAAGACGCGCTTGTCCTGTCGGTCAGTGGACAGCTGGAAGGCACTGAAGACAGCACCATCGAGCTAAGCTTCAGCCGCCGGCCCGAAGCCGGAGAGACCGAATTTGATGCGGCCTTCATCAATCTCGACAGTGCCGATCTGGCGTCGGCCTCAGACGCGCTGGCCTGGCTCTCGCTTGTCGAGGCGCCCCTGTCGGGACGGCTGTCCACGGTTCTGTTCGATGACGCGACGCTTGGGACACTGTCCGGTGCGCTAGAGGTCGGGGTCGGGCAGGTGGACCCTGGGGGCGGTGTCGATCCGATCCCTCTGAACGGGTTGAACCTGGCCTTTGACTATAACGCCGCCAACGCCCGAATGTGGATTGAAGAGTTCACCATCGACGCCCCGGCGTTGACGGCCCACGTGACCGGCCATGCGACACTGCTTGAGGGGCCGGTCTATGTCTCTCAGCTGCAGGTCAGTCATATCATCGCTGATCCGCCGGGGGTGTTCGAAGCACCGGTCAGCTTTGACGGCGGTGCGATTGATCTGCGATTGCAGTTGTTTCCGGTGGTGGCCATCGACTTCGGCCAGGTGGTTTTGTTTGATCAGGGGCTGCACCTGACCGCTCGGGGCCGGGTCGCGGCAGAAGAGGCAGGGCTTGCCGTGCGCCTCGATGCGGAGATCCCGGAACTGGATGTGTTGCGTGTCACGCCGCTTTGGCCCGTTTCGCAGATCCCGAATACCCGTGACTGGCTGGTCCAGAACGTCATTTCTGGAACCGTACAAAACGTCCATGCCGGTCTTCGCATCGCCCCGCAGACAGAGCCACAATTCGGCTTGACCTTCGATTTCGAAGAGGCAGAGGTGCGTGCCATCCGCGAAATGGCCCCGATCCAACAGGGGCGCGGCTATATGGATATTTCACGGAACGTTATGTCCCTTTCTGTCCATGAGGGCTTTGTCACTGCGCCCAATGGCGGGCGGCTTAGCCTTGGCGGCAGCAACATGCGCATCGAGGACACGCGCATCCGTCATTCCCCGGCCACGTTCGATCTTCAGATCGGCGGGCAGGTGTCATCCGTCCTGACCCTGATCGGCGCGAACCCCTTCAACCTGCTCGATCAGTTCCCCTATGATCCCGGCACGGTCGCCAGCGGTCAGGCGGACCTGGACGTGTCCCTGGCGATGGAAATGCGGCCGCGGATCGCCCCGCAAGACGTGACCTTCCAGATCGCTGGCACGCTGCGCAATGTGCGCTCGGAAGAGTTTGTACCGGGCCGGGTTTTGCGCGCGACTGCCCTGGAGATCATCGCTGACAACTCCAACCTTTCCATCAGCGGTCCTGCGCGTCTGGATGAGCTGCGCGCCACGGCAACCTGGAGCCGGGCGCTCGGCCCCGACAGCACGCCCGCCAGCCGGGTCGAGGGCACCGCCACCCTGACGCCAGAGGTGCTGGCAGATTTCGGCGTGGTGTTGCCGGACGGTATGGTGCGAGGGCAAGGGCAGGCGGCGTTTGACCTTGCGCTTGATCGGGGGCAGCCGCCGCGCCTGTCCGTGACATCCGACCTTGCCGGAATTGCGCTTGCCATCCCTTCGCTCGGCTGGTCGCTACCCGCGGATAGCACCGGACGACTGGAGGCGGAGCTGATCCTAGGCGAAACGCCGGATGTCCCTGTGCTCGATATTTCCGGGAACGGGCTCACCATGGCCGGATCCGTGCAGATCAACGAGGAACGACAGTTTGAGCGGCTTGAGGTGTCACAGCTTCGCGTGTCCGACTGGCTGGACGTGACCGGTTCGCTCGTGTCCCGTGGCCCGGAACGCAGCCCACAGATCAACGTCACAGGCGGTACGGCAGACCTTAGGGGGTTGCCATCAAACGGGGCAGGATCAGGCGGGCAGGGGCTTCCTCTCAATATTCGGCTGGACCGGTTCGAGATCACCGACAGTATCTTTCTGACAGACCTGCGCACCGAACTTTCCGGTAGCCTGATCAGCGGCGAGTTTCGCGGCCTTATGGGCGGGGTGGTGCCGGTCAACGGCTCTATCTTGGGCGAGGTCGAAGGCACCTCAATTCGGCTTCGGTCCAATGATGGTGGTGCGGTTCTGCGCGCGGCGGGCATTTATCCAAACGCTTATGGCGGCGTGATGGATCTCATCCTAAGGCCCCGCGCAGGCGAGGGCCATTATTCGGGCCTACTGACCGTCGACAATCCGCGTCTTCGCAACGCGCCTGCTTTCGCGGAGCTTTTGTCGGCCATCTCGGTCGTGGGTCTTCTGGAACAGATGGTCACTGGTGAAGGCATCGGCTTGGGTGACGTAAGCGTTGCGTTCACCCTGTCGCCCAGTGTTTTGTCTATTCAGGAAGGCACGGCGCTTGGACCCTCCATGGGCCTGTCGCTTGATGGCGTTTATGACCTGCGCTCGCGCTACTATGATTTCGAGGGCGTGGTATCACCTTTATATGTGGTCAACGGGCTGGTCGGCGGGTTATTCACCCCGCGCCGCGAGGGGTTGTTCGGATTCACCTACCGTCTGACTGGCACACCCGAGGACAGTAGCGTCTCGGTCAACCCGCTTTCGGTGCTGACCCCCGGTATCTTCCGGGAAATCTTTCGCCGACCGCCACCGGAGCCTGCTGAATGACCCTCGACGATTTCGATTTCGACCTGCCCGAGGGGCTGATTGCAACGCGGCCTGCCAAGCCCCGGTCATCTGCACGGCTACTGCATGTCGCGGGCAATCTTATGCAAGATTTGCGCGTCTCCGATCTTCCGGGGCTTCTGCGCGAAGGCGATCGGCTGATCCTGAACGATACCAAGGTGATCCCCGCGCGGCTCTTTGGCCAGCGCTGGCGCGACAGCGCACAGGGGCGGGTTTCGGCCAAGGTGGAGGTTACGCTTCTGGAACCGCAGGCCGATGGCAGCTGGTCGGCACTGGCCAAACCGCTACGCAAACTGGCGCTTGGGGAAACGCTGCAATTCAGCGACGAGTTGTCCGCCGACGTGGTCGGGCTGGAGGCTGGGTTGCGACTGCGCTTCAACCTATCGGGCAGCGATTTCGACGCGGCACTGAACGAGGCAGGTGCCATGCCCTTACCGCCCTATATCGCCGCCAAACGTCCCGCCGACGCGCAGGACAAGGAAGATTACCAGACCATCTGGGCCCGCAATCAGGGCGCTGTTGCGGCCCCGACGGCATCACTGCACTTCGATGAGGCATTGATAGAGAGCCTGAGAAGCAATGGCATTCAGTTCACGTTCGTGACGCTCCATGTTGGGGCAGGGACGTTTCTGCCAGTTACGGTAGAGGACGTGACCACTCATAGAATGCATGCCGAATGGGGTGAAATAACGCAGAAGGCCGCCGACGAAATGAACGCAACCCGTGCCTCGGGTGGCCGCATCATCCCGGTCGGGACCACGGCGCTTAGGCTTATCGAAACTGCCGCAGCTCAGGACGGGCAGATTCAGTCCTGGCAGGGCGATACCGACATTTTCATCTATCCCGGCTACCGGTTCAAAATCACCGATGGTTTGATGACCAATTTCCATCTTCCCAAATCAACCTTGATGATGCTGGTCTCTGCGCTGATGGGCTTTGATCTTGTAAAAGATATCTACGCCCATGCCGTTGCCGAAAAGTACCGATTCTTTTCTTACGGTGATGCGTCGCTGCTTTTCCCCGAAAATGACGCAAAAGGCTGTTACCCTGCCTGAATAACGTCGCTTTTTGGCGGTGGCGGTTCCGGCTGCACTGTCATAAGGACCGGAACGACGAGCGGTGGAGCAGCGCCATGAAACAGGTCATCGCAAGTGCGTGGGCCATTCTCCTCGGGTTGATGCTCTTGCAGGTTGGCAACTCTCTGCAGGGCTCTCTGATGGGTGTGCGCGGGGGGATCGAGGGTTTCACCACTTATCAGCTGTCGCTGATCGCCTCCGCCTATTTCCTCGGTTTCCTTGGTGGATCAAGACTTGCGCCCTACATGATCCGGCGCGTCGGGCATGTGCGTGTTTTCGCGGCGCTCGGGTCTTTCATATCCGCCGCGCTGATCCTTTATCCCGTTCTAACCGATGCATATGCGTGGATGGTGCTGCGGGTGATCATCGGCTTTTCCCTGTCCGGCGTTTACGTGACCGCGGAAAGCTGGCTGAACAACTCGGCCACCAATGAAACGCGCGGGCAGGCATTGTCGGCCTATATGCTGGTGCAGATGGTCGGGCTCGTGCTGGGGCAGGGGCTGTTGAATCTCGGCGATCCCTCGGGCTTCGTGCTGTTCATTATTCCCTCGGTTCTGGTCTCGTTGTCCTTCGCGCCGATCCTGCTGGCCGTGGCGCCCACGCCCGCCTTCGAAACCACGCGCCCGATGAGCCTGGTCCAGCTATACCGCAATTCACCTCTCGGCTTTGTCGGCATGATCCTGATGGGTTTTGTTTTCTCGGCACAGTTCGGAATGGCTGCGGTCTACGCGACGCAGGCAGGCATGTCGGTGCGCGAGATCTCGATGATGGTCTCTGCGTTCTTCATCGGCGGTATCGTCTTTCAATATCCGATCGGCTGGCTGTCTGACAAAATGGACCGCCGGGTTCTGATTTTCTTCGTCGCGCTGGCCGGTGCGTTTTCCGCGCTGATCGGGTACTTGTTCGAGAACACGTTTGAGGCAGTGCTGCTATCGGCACTTCTGACCGGTGGCTTGGCACAGCCGATGTATGCGCTGCTCATCGCCTATACCAACGACTATCTGGAAACGCAGGATATGGCCGCCGCGTCCGGCGGTCTGATCTTCATCAACGGGCTTGGCGCCATCGCGGGTCCGCCTGTCGTTGGCTGGCTTATGGGACTGACAGGGCCAAGGGGGTTCTGGTTGTTCCTAGCTATCACCCTTGCCGTCATGGCCGTCTATAGTGGTTGGCGGATGACACGGCGCCAGTCGGCCTACGCCGCAGAGGCGGAGGACTACGACGCGGTACCCTATTCGCCGATCATGCCAACCGCATCCATGGTCGCCGTTGAAACCGCACAGGAACTCTACGCCGAAGCCTCGGAAGAAATGGCCGAGAGCGGCGAATCGGAGGAGCAGAGGCCCACAGGGACATAGCCCTGGGGTTTTGAGGCAGAAGGAAGGAGAGCACTGCCATGACACAGCAATTTGAGGATGTCCTGACATTCTGGCTGGAGGAGGCCGGACCGGACAAGTGGTACATGGGCGGCGAAGAATTCGACGCAGAGATCAGGGAAAGGTTTCTGCCACTTTGGGAAGAAGCCGCAGCCGGCAAGCTGAACGATTGGACCAGCCATCCGCGAAAGGCGCTGGCGCTGATCATCGTGCTGGACCAGTTTCCGCGTAATATGTTCCGAGGTGACGCGAAAGCGTTCTCGACCGATAGCAAGGCAAAAGCCGCGGCCTGCTATGCGCTCAAGCAGGGGTGGGACGAACGGTTCGATCAGCCCACACGGCAGTTTTTCTACCTGCCCTTTATGCATTCCGAAGCGTTGACCGATCAGGATCATTCCGTTCGTCTGACCTGTCAAAAGATGCCAGATGAGCGTGAAGACAAGCTTCCTCATGCGATCGCACATCGCGAGATCATTCGCCGCTTTGGCCGGTTCCCCTATCGCAATGATGCGCTTGGACGGACAAGCTCGGACGAGGAAAAGGATTTCCTTGCGAACGGCGGTTATGGCAAAGTGGTGGAGGAGGCCCGCGCCGCCGCGGTTTGTAAGTAGTTTAATCGTTAAGCTGATATCCCTTCCGGCGTGGTAGATCTGCGTTGAGCGCAAGGCTGTCCTGCCCCCCAGGACTTGCTCTGCGATCAATAATGGTTTAACGTTAAACAAATTTCGACCGGAGGAGTGGACAACGTGGCGGCACAATCTTTTGATACGGTGGTGATCGGGGCTGGACCTGGCGGGTATGTAGCGGCAATCCGTGAAGCACAGCTTGGCCAGAAGGTTTGCATCGTCGAACGTGAACATATGGGCGGCATCTGCCTGAACTGGGGCTGTATTCCCACCAAGGCGCTGCTGCGCTCGTCCGAGGTGTTCCACCTGATGGAACGCGCCAAGGAATTCGGCCTGAAGGCCGACAATATCGGTTATGACCTTGATGCTGTTGTCAAACGCTCTCGTGGCGTCGCCAAACAGCTGTCCTCGGGCATCGGTCATCTGATGAAGAAGAACAAGGTCACGGTGATCATGGGTTCGGCCACCATCCCCGCCAAGGGCAAGGTGAAGGTCGAAACCGACAAGGGCACCGAAGATCTGACTGCCAACAACATCATCCTTGCCACCGGTGCCCGCGCCCGCGAATTGCCGGGGCTGGAGGCGGACGGAAAACGCGTCTGGACCTATAAGCACGCGCTGGTGCCGCCGCATATGCCGAAAAAGCTGCTGGTCATCGGATCGGGCGCGATCGGCATCGAATTCGCCAGCTTCTACAACACGCTCGGCGCAGACACGACCGTGGTGGAGGTCATGGATCGGGTGCTGCCGGTGGAAGACGAGGAAATCTCGAAATTCGCCAAGAAAGCCTTTGAAAAGCAGGGGATGAAGATCCTGCAAAAGGCGATGGTCAAACAGCTCGACCGCGCGGCCGACAAGGTGACCGCCCATATCGAAATCGGCGGCAAGGTCGAGAAGCACGACTTTGACACAGTGATTTCCGCCGTGGGCATCGTCGGCAATGTCGAAGGGCTGGGGCTGGAGGCGCTCGGCGTCAAGGTTGACCGGACCCATGTTGTCACCGACGAATACTGCCGCACTGGCGTCGACGGGCTTTACGCCATCGGCGACATTGCGGGCGCTCCGTGGCTCGCCCACAAGGCCAGCCACGAGGGTGTGATGGTCGCGGAACTGATCGCGGGCGGCAAGCCCCACCCGATCAAGCCGAATTCCATCGCGGGCTGCACCTATTGCCACCCGCAGGTGGCCAGTGTCGGCCTGTCCGAGGCCAAGGCAAAAGAAGCAGGGTATCAGGTCAAGGTCGGTCGTTTCCCGTTCATCGGCAACGGCAAGGCGATTGCGCTTGGCGAACCCGAGGGGCTGATCAAGACCGTCTTTGACGCCAAGACCGGCGAGCTTCTGGGCGCCCATATGATCGGAGCGGAAGTGACCGAACTGATCCAGGGCTATGTCATCGGACAAAAGCTGGAAACAACCGAAGAAGACCTGTTCGAGACAGTTTTCCCGCATCCCACGCTCAGCGAGATGATGCACGAAGCCAGCCTCGACGCCTATGGGCGTGTGATCCACATGTGATCCGACATCCACGAAAAAAGCCCCCGGAAACGTTAGTCTCCGCGGGCTTTTTCATGTCTGGGGCCCAATCAGGGGGCAAGCACCGTAAAGGGTATGCTGGCCAGCGTCCGACGATCCTGGTTCATCACGTAACGGATCTCGTATTCCCCCGGCTCATCGGGCAGGTCCAGCTGCACCGGGTTCCCGTTGCGGGTGTAGGCATAGTCCTCGTGCCCGTCATCACCGACGCGGGATATGGCGATGAAATCGTTCCGGTAATCCGGCCCGTTATGGCCCACCATGATAGATCCACCCGCAATCCCGCTGCGCTCAGTTTCCAGGATCACTTCTATATCAGTCACCGTAACGGGCACGCGGGCCTGAATGCTGCGATCCTGATTGACGTAGTAGCGGATTTCATAGCTGCCCGGCACCGAGGGCATTGTCAGCCGCGACGGGCTGCCTTCTCGGGTATAGACATAGGTCTCATAGCCATCGTCATCGGGAAGCGATGCGGCGATGAAATCGTTGCGATAATCGGGGCCGTCCCAAGTCACCATGACTGTCTCACCCACACGCGCCGTTTCCGGGGCCGTGACGGTGACGGACAGGGCTGTCACCTCAATCTCCCGCCGGGCGATAACGGTTCGGTCCTGATTGAGGAAATACCGCAGTTCATAGCGTCCCGGCGTAACCGGCATTTCCAGCCGGGCCGGGCTGCCATCACGGGTATAGGCATAGTTTTCATATCCGTCAGGATCGTCCATCGCACCGATAGCGATGAAGTCGTTACGATAATTGGGGCCACCCCAGGTGACATTTATCGTGTCGCCCGCCATGGCGCTTTCCGGCGCTTCAATGCTGGCGGAAACGGATGAAACCGTGATCGGACGCCGAGCAATGACTGTGCGGTCCTGGTTGACGAAGTAACGGATCTCATAGTCACCTGGTTCCACAGGCATCACCAGGCGGGCAGGGCTGCCGTCGCGGGTGTAGGCGTAGTTTTCATAGCGGTCGGGTTCATCGACACGACCCACAGCGATGAAGTCGTTGCGGTAATCCGGGCCTTCCCAAGTCACCAGTACAGTTGAGCCCGCCTCGGCGCTGTCAGGGGCGTCCAGACGCGCGCCCACTTCTGCCACGGTGATCGGATGGCGCGCGATCACGGTCCGATCCTGATTAACAAAATAGCGGATCTCGTATTCACCGGGTTCGACCGGCATCACGAGCGCTGCGGGGCTGCCATCACGGGTATAGGAGTAGTTCTCATAGCGATCGGGTTCGTCCATAGCGCCTACGCCGATGAAGTCGTTCTGGTAGTCTGGCCCGGTCCAATGCACTTGCACCGTGGCCCCGGCCTCGGCGGTCGAGGGTGCTTCCAGCGTGGCAATCACATCTGTCACGGTGATGGCGTGGCGGGCAATGACCGTGCGGTCCTGATTGACGAAATAACGGATTTCATAGCTGCCCGGTTCCGTCGGCATCACGAGAGCTGCGGGGCTGCCATCGCGGGTGTAGGCGTAGTTCTCGTAGCGATCGGGTTCGTCCATCGCGCCTACGCCAATGAAGTCATTGTGGTAATCAGGCCCGGTCCACGTCACCTGAACCGTCGATCCCGCAACAGCAGAGGCAGGGGCCTCCAACGTCGCCTCAACAGCGGTGACGGTGATCGGATGGCGGGCAAGGACGCGGCGATCCTGGTTCAGGAAGTAGCGGATCTCGTATTCCCCCGGCTCCACCGGCATGACCAGCGAGGCGGGGCTGCCATCGCGGGTATAGGCATAGTTTTCATAACCATCCGCATCGCTCAGAGCCCCGACAGCGACGAAATCGTTCTGATGATCGGGCCCGGTCCAGTAAACCTGCACGGTCGATCCGGCGACAGCTGTGGCGGGCGCTTCCAGAGTGGCGACGATATCGGTAACGTCGATCATCCTCGTGCCGATCACTTCTTCATCCACCTGCATCAGATACCGCAGCTCGTAACGGCCGGGTTCAGACGGGGCCTGAAGAGTCACGGGATTGCCTTCGCGCACCAAGATGCGGGCAAGGATCCTGTCCTCGCCCGGAACCGCAAGAACGATCTGGTCGGGGTCATATCCCGGTCCGGTCCAGTCCACCGCAATTGGTGTGCCGATCTCGACACTGTCAGCGGCCTCCAGCGTGGCGCTGGCGGGGGTCACATCCAGCATCCGCGTTGCCAGTACCCGCTGAGTGGTTCCGTCCAGATAGCGCAGCTCATACCGCCCGGCCTGCGACGGCACCCGCAGCGGCATCGGGTTGCCTTCGCTGACAAGCCCGCGCGTTTGCACGATATCGTTCGATGGAGTCACGGCGGCAATGACGTCGCCCTCACCCCCCGGTCCGTCCCATGTCACATCGATGGTTGATCCAGCCACCGCGCTGAGTGGAGCCTCCAAACTGGCGGGCAGGGGAAGGGCGCGGATCGTGCGTTCCGCGAGAACCCGGTTCATCGCCGGATGCACGTATTGCAGCAGGTAGTCGCCGGGCTGATTGGGCAGTGTCACCATCAGCGGATTGCCATCGCGCGGGAAGACCTGAACAAAGCTTTGCGACCGGTCGGTTGTCGCCAGCAACAGATAATCCTCTGCCGCACCGGGGCCCGTCCAGCCAACAGGCACAGAGGTTCCGATCACCGCCTCTTCCGGGGCGGTCAGGCTGGCCTCTGGTACAAGCTCCGGCAGTTGAAAGACAAATTCTTGCGGGCCGGGCAAGGTGACCGTGATCGGTCCGCCATGCTGGGTGCCAGTCGCCACACGGGTCAGCGAGACCTGATACATGCCCGGTTCCAGGTCGGTCTGAAGGCTGGGTGCCTCGTGGCGGTCATAAACCACAGCGCCATTTGCATCGAAGATTTCCCACACCAGCGGCGATACCGGCGCAGTCTGCCCGGGCATCACCACCGCACGCAGGGTGACATTGGTCAATGGCGGTGGTGTCGGGGCCACCGCCACCTGAGTCAGCGCATCGGCCAGTTCCTCGGCGTTCGAGGCCGTCAGGAACTGCCCGCCGGTGTTTTCCGCCAGGCATTGCAATTCAGCAATCCCCTCGGGCTCATCCACATCGAAGCCAATCACATGGGCGGTAAAGTCAATCCCCGCCTGTTCCAGCGCCCGGCCAACGGCACAGGGGTCTGCATCGCAGGTTTCACGCCCGTCCGACACAAGGATCACGGTCGCCGCGTTTTCTGTATAGCGCATCTCCTCTGCGGCCTGAATCACAGCATCAGACAGCGGCGTGCGCCCGCGTGGGTTCACGGAATTTACGATGCGGGCAATTTCATCGCGATTGTTCAGCCCTGGCGGCACCATGGTTTCAATATCGCTACAGTCACCGCGCCGGTTGTGGCCATACATCGTCAGCCCCAGCTCCATATTGTCCGGGATCTGGGTCAGCAGGTCGGTGATGACCTCGCGCGCGATAACGATCTTGTTCACCCCGTCGATCTGCCCCCACATGGAATTGGAGGCATCGAGCACAAGGATCGTTGCCGGATTGTCATTGCTCTGTGCCGATACAGGCATAACAGCAAGGAACGACACAAGGAGAGCGGTAAATAGCGTACGCATAGCGGATCCTGAAACATGAAGGTCAAACAATGACCCAATGCTACGCGTAAATGCTCTCCCATGCAAAGTGATCTGTTGCAGGGCCTATCGCCCGATCACGCCACCCGCCATTTCCCAATGGGCCAGCCCGCCGAGGTTATAGACCTCTTCAAGCCCCATATGGCGCAACATCCGAACAGCGATCTGTGACCGGCTGCCAGAGGCGCAATAGAGAACCACGGGCTTGCCCGAGCGGAATTCCTCCAATTGCTCGGGACTGGCCGGGTCCGCCTTCATTCGGAGTGCCGCGAGGGGCACATGCAATGCACCTTCAGCCTTTCCGGTGGTTTTCACTTCGCTCGGCTCGCGAATGTCGATCACGGATATGCGATCCGCTTTCAGATCGCTGACCGCCTGACCGGGGTCATAGGTGAAGTCTGGGCTGTTTGAGCGAAAGAAACCGAACATAGTGGAATTTCCAGGCATAATTGTTCATGCCTTGTGTGGATGTGCGCCCCGCAGAGATCAAGCTCCTTTCGAAGTGGGTTGCACCGGATTCCTCAATCGCACGGGGACCTTACAGATAGGCGCGCAGATTGCCTGCAAAACAGGCAACGCGATAAACGCTCTGTGGATAAAAGTTCACATTATGTTCTTACTTTTTGGTTGGAGACTCGGGCGCGCTCAACTATCTCTTAACCATGACATCCCCGGGGGCAGGCATGGCCGAGCTGAAGAAGATCGAAGTGCGCGGCGCGCGCGAACACAATCTCAAGAATATCGACGTGGATATCCCGCGCGATGAGCTTGTGGTCATTACCGGCCTGTCGGGGTCTGGCAAGTCGTCCTTGGCCTTCGATACAATCTACGCCGAGGGCCAGCGCCGCTATGTCGAAAGCCTGTCCGCTTATGCCCGGCAGTTTCTCGACATGATGGAAAAACCGGATGTAGATCACATCAGCGGCCTTTCCCCTGCGATTTCCATCGAGCAGAAGACGACCTCGAAGAACCCAAGGTCCACTGTTGGCACGGTGACCGAGATCTACGACTACATGCGCCTTCTGTTTGCCCGCGTTGGCACGCCCTATTCCCCCGCCACCGGTCTGCCGATCGAAGCGCAGCAGGTCCAGGATATGGTCGACCGGATCATGGCGATGGAAGAGGGCACCCGCGGCTACCTGCTCGCCCCAATCGTGCGCGACCGCAAAGGCGAGTATCGCAAGGAAATGCTGGAACTGCGCAAGCAGGGTTTCCAGCGGGTGAAGGTAGATGGCGCGTTCTACGAGCTGGACGAACCGCCCACGCTGGACAAGAAGTTCCGCCATGACATCGACGTGGTCGTAGACCGGATTGTAGTCCGCGAGGGGCTGGAAACCCGGCTGGCCGACAGCCTGCGTACCGCTCTGGACCTTGCCGATGGCATCGCCATTCTGGAAACCGCCCCGAAGGAGGGCGACCCGGAGCGTATCACCTTTAGCGAGAAATTCGCTTGCCCCGTCAGCGGCTTCACCATCCCCGAGATCGAACCACGCCTGTTTTCCTTCAACGCCCCCTTCGGCGCCTGTCCCTCCTGCGATGGACTTGGGGTAGAGCTTTTCTTTGACGAACGCCTTGCCGTTCCCGATCAGACCCTGACCCTTGAAGACGGCGCGCTCGCCCCATGGCGCAAGGGAAAATCGCCCTATTTCCTGCAAACCATCGAGGCGATTGCGAACCATTTCGGTTTTGACCCCGCGACCCCGTGGAAGAAGCTGCCCGACACTGTGCAGCAGGTCTTCCTGCGCGGCTCGGGCGAAGAAGAAATCCCCTTCCGTTATGACGATGGCGGCCGCGTCTACCAGGTCACGCGCACCTTCGAGGGCGTCATCCCCAATATGGAACGCCGCTATCGCGAAACCGACAGCGCGTGGATCCGCGAAGAGTTCGAGCGCTATCAGAACAACCGCCCCTGCGGTGCCTGCGGTGGCTACCGCCTGCGGGAAGAGGCGCTGGCGGTGAAAATCGCGGGTCTCCACGTGGGCCAAGTGGTGCAGATGTCCATCAAGGAAGCCGCCAATTGGTGCGCCACGGTCCCCGACAGCCTGACCAACCAGAAAAACGAAATCGCCCGCGCGATCCTCAAGGAAATCCGCGAACGGCTCGGCTTTCTCAACAATGTCGGCCTCGAATACCTGACCCTCAGCCGCAACGCCGGCACGCTTTCGGGTGGCGAAAGCCAGCGCATCCGGCTTGCCTCTCAGATCGGCTCGGGCCTGACGGGTGTGCTCTATGTGCTCGACGAACCCTCCATCGGCCTTCATCAGCGCGATAATGACCGGCTTCTGACGACGCTGAAAAACCTGCGTGACCAGGGCAACACCGTGATCGTCGTGGAACATGACGAAGAAGCGATCCGCGAAGCCGACTATGTCTTCGACATCGGCCCCGGTGCAGGCGTGCATGGGGGCAGGGTGGTCGCCAAGGGCACCCCGGCTGAAATCGCCGCAGATCCCGCCTCGCTTACCGGCCAATACCTTTCCGGCACGCGCGAGATTGGAGTGCCGATTGATCGCCGGAAGGGCAATGGGAAATCAGTGAGCGTCGTGAAGGCAAGCGGCAACAATCTGCAAAACGTCACCGTCGATTTCCCGCTCGGCAAATTCGTCTGCGTGACGGGTGTGTCCGGCGGCGGCAAGTCTACCCTGACCATCGAGACGCTGTTCAAAACCGCGTCAATGAAGTTGAACGGCGCCCGCCAGACGCCCGCGCCTTGCGAAACGGTCAAGGGGCTGGAACATCTCGACAAGGTGATCGACATCGACCAGCGCCCCATTGGCCGCACGCCGCGGTCAAACCCCGCCACCTATACCGGCGCCTTCACCCCGATCCGCGACTGGTTCGCCGGTCTGCCAGAGGCACAGGCGCGCGGCTACAAGCCTGGGCGCTTCAGTTTCAACGTAAAGGGCGGCCGATGTGAGGCTTGCCAGGGCGATGGTGTCATCAAGATCGAGATGCATTTCCTGCCCGATGTCTATGTCACCTGCGAAACCTGCAAGGGCGCGCGCTACAACCGCGAGACGCTCGAAATCAAATGGAAAGGCAAGTCAATTGCCGACGTGCTGGACATGACGGTCGAGGACGCGCGCGAGACCTTCAAGGCCGTCCCCGCGATCCGCGATCGGATGCAGGCGCTTAGCCGCGTGGGGCTCGACTACATCAAGGTGGGTCAGCAGGCGACGACGCTTTCCGGGGGCGAGGCGCAGCGGGTCAAGCTTTCCAAGGAACTCAGCAAACGCTCCACGGGCCGGACGCTCTACATCCTTGATGAGCCCACCACGGGCCTGCATTTCGAAGACGTCAAGAAACTCCTCGAAGTGCTCCACGAACTTGTCGATCAGGGCAACACGGTCGTCGTGATCGAGCACAATCTCGACGTGGTGAAAACCGCCGACTGGATCATCGATATCGGTCCAGAAGGCGGCGATGGCGGCGGCACGGTGGTGGCCGAAGGCACGCCAGAACAAGTGGCCGAGGTCGAGGCAAGCCATACGGGCCGATACCTCAAGCCGATGCTCAAGGGTCGGACCCTCGCGGCAGAATAGCCCCTTCTTCTTTGTCCAAATACTCCCGCCGGAGGCATCCTGCCCTTACCACGGTTCCAACCGCTGAGCCGGGGCGACTGCGTCTCAATCAATCCGTGGCAACGCGGCCCTTCGAGGCCTCCGGCGCAAGCCGGGGGTTGAGAAGGGCCGCTCTCGGGTCGACGCCGACAGGCGGCGAAACCGCGTTTCATTTGCACGGTGGTCCAGGGCGTGTACGCAGGGTCCGCGCCCGGCACCACCCGAATTTGCGCCCGACAGGGCGCCCGGATCGACGCGCCGAAGGCGCGGCGAAATCCCTCTCAGCGCGTCACCAATAACCGCTCCAACCCGTGGAAATGGTAGATATCCGCGTAACGAGGCTCGGCTGACAGCGCCAGCAAGGGACAGCGATCAAACAGGATCGGCAGGGCAATCTGCAGCTCCATCCGCGCCAGCGGTGCGCCGACGCAGAAATGCAGCCCTGCACCAAAGGCAAGATGGGTCGCCGCCGCGCGATCGGGGTCGAAGAGTTCGGGCGCATCATTCACTCGCTCATCATGGCCGACCGAGCCAAGCAGCAGCCCGATTTCATCTCCACGCTGAAAGACATGTCCGAAAAATTCTATTTCTTCATAGGCATAGCGGGTGAACATATGCAGCGGCGGATCAAAGCGCATGATTTCTTCAACCAATGCGTCAACGGTCCTTTCAGGCACGACGACCCCATGTTCCAGCATCGCCTTTACCCCGTTTCCAAGCGTATGCACCGTCGCCTCATGACCCGCGTTCAACAGCAGGATACAGGTGGTGATAAGCTCATCGGTGGTCAGCCGTTCGCCATCCTCCTCGGCTGCAATCAGGCTGGTGATCAGATCATCGCGCGGATCTTTGCGCCGTTCATCCACATAGCCGCGCATGAACCCTACAAACGCACCCGTCGCAGCCACCGCCGCATCCTCATCCGACCGGCTGCGCCCTGCCATGTACATTTTCACCATGTCATTGGACCAGCTCAATAATTTCTCGCCCATTTCCTCCGGAACTCCCAGAAGTCGGGCGATAATCGTCACCGGCAATGGACGGGCATATGCGTCGAGCAGGTCAAATTCGCCTTCGGGAAACTGGTCGATCAGCTCATGGCAGAGGCTCTCAATGCCGTTCCGTAACCCGGCAATCCGGCGCGAGGTGAAGGCGCGCAGAACCAACGAGCGCAGGCGCGAATGGCGTGGCGGTTCCAGTTCCAGCATGGAATGGGCCTCGACCGCATAAAAGGGCTTCAGGTGATCCGGGACCGGTCTGCGAAGCTCTTCCGGCTGCTCTCGCCCGAACCGCCGGTCGCGCAGCACCGCATTCACGGCCTCATGTGTCGTTGCGCAGGGCATGGCGTAATTTTCCCACCAGATCAAAGGCCCCGCAGCCCGCGCACGGGCGTAGAACGGGTAAGGGTTTTGCACGAATTCGGGATCGGTGGGGGATTGGCTCAGGCGCTGCACGCTAATGTCCTCGGTCGCTGGTTGGGCCAGTTTGTCGCCATTGGATCCCGGCTGCAAGCGGTGCGAAATCGGGGCTGGCAGTCGCGCCGGTCTGGGCTAAGCTGAGCATCACGGGTCCGAACCCACACCGTTTGAGGAGGATTTTCCATGATGTATAAGACAGGCACAGCCCTTGCCGGCGCGTTGTTCACCTTGCTGGCACTGCCTGCTGCCGCGCAGGAGGCCGCTTGCGGCGCAGCTGTGCCCGCCGGTCAGTGGGTTGGCGGCAGCTCTGCCGCATCCGACATCGCCACCGCCGCAGCCCCCTTTGACCTCGTGGGCGCAGTGCCGCCCGGCGGATATCACGTGTCGAACTTTACCGTATCGCAGCCGATGCCCATTCGGGTCGAGGCACAGGGACAGTTCGGCGGCGACCCTGTGATCGAGCTGTATGATCAGTTGGGAACACTGGTGCTGACCGATGACGACAGCGGTGGAAACTGGGCGTCCCGTGGTGAATTGACCCTCAATCCCGGCACCTATTGTCTAGCCACGCGCAGCTATGGTGGCGGGCCGATCCAGGCGGATATCCGGGTTGGGTTGATCGACCACGCGGCCCTGACCATGGGCTCGGGTGGATCAAACATTCAGGCTTGCACGGCTGCAACTCCGGCAACACCTCTTGGCAATGGCCCGATCGATCAGGTCGCAGGTCAGGAGGCGCGGGCCACCAACACCGTGAACGGCGCACCCTATTACCGTTTCACGCTATCCTCGCCAACGCCCGTCTCGATCCGTGCCGAAAATCAGAGCGCAGATCCCTATATCTATATCTACGATGCACAAGGCGTGTTGCTGGATGAGAATGACGACTACAACAGCCTAAATGCCCGCGTGGACTTCCCCGAACCTCTGCCCGCTGGCAGCTATTGCATCGGGATGCGGGCGCTGAACAATCCCGATCTGCCTGTTGAGGTCTCTGTTCAGGTCTATTCCGAGGCCAATATGATGCACGACCTCTACGTCAATGGCGAAGCAAGCCCGCCGCCTGACGGCAGTGCTTTCCCGGTGGTGCAGCTTGGCGACCTGTCCACGATGCTGATCAACGATGGCACTGTCGGGGCGGATGCCCGTTGGCTCAGCTTCTCTGTGCCCGAGGGGGGGCTGGTGCTGATCGACGCTGTTGGTATCGGCATGTCAGACCCGATGATTGCGCTGTTTGACGGCGTTGGACGAGAGCTAGCGTTTAACGACGACGCAAACAACTCGCTCGATTCTCAGATTGCCGCGCGGGTGGCTCCGGGCACTTACATGTTGGCGGTGATGCAGTATCACCGGCAGAATGGGGCGATCCGGATTGCGATTGAACGCTACGTCCCGGCGCGCTGACACCACCGGCAGAAAAAAGGAAAGCCGCCCCTCGGGGCGGTTTTTTATCTTGGTGTCAGGACGGTGATGCCGATATTGCCAGCGGCCGCCAGTTCAGGGTCCAGTGACATGGGAATGTATTCACCGCGCCGCCACAGCTCGCCCAGGTTATCATAAAACCGGCTGAGTGGATGGCCCGACTGGCCCGTTGCGGTGATGAACATGGAACTGTCGGGATCAGCGAAATCATAGACCCCGCGATAGCCCGCCGCATGAACGTTACGGAATGGCGTTGGCAATTCGGCGGTGGTCCGGCCCCGGTTCAGCGTGTTGTCGCCGCCCGATGTGGATTGCCGGATATTCACCGCCCATCCAAACAGCGACGTATTGCCAAGAACCTGATGTTCGTGCACCGCCTCATGGGCGTCGCCCCATCTCCAGGACGAGATGTTGCCGCCGTATTCCTCCGTCAGGTATTGCAGCGCGTCGTCCAGAGCCATTCGGGCGATGTCGGTGCAGGTTTCCTCGATGGTCGAAGGTTGCACATCGCACCAGTCGGACGCGCCCTCGATATTCCGATAGACACGCTCAATGAAAATGGGTTCCAGCCGCTGAAACTCGGGCGCAAGCGGCCCAAGCTCATCCTGAACCAGCCGCTGTTGCAGGGCGCGCATCCAGGCAGCGTAGATCAGAGGCTCAGGCAGATGTTCGTTCATCTCGCCGTTCCAAGCCGCCAGCAGGTTCAGAGCCTCACCGCGTTGAGCCTCGATCGTACCGGCGGGTGCGGCTTGCCCCGTGAACCACAATTCACGACCAACCAGCGGCAGCAGGGTGCGCGCGGTCTGCGAAACGGTGTCGAGCTGAGCCTCGATAAAGCTGTCACGGGTATGGACTTGGCGTGACTGCATCAGATGTTCCCACCGGCGAATACGCTGCGTATCGCCCCAGGAATGGCTGACATGAAGCGGATAATCGCGATCTACCATCCGGTTGTTGGTGTTTCCCAGAATGCCGCCCTCTGGGTCTTCGAAATGGGGATTGGCAAAGTATTGCGTAACGCCCTGCCAGCGTTCTTCTGCCACCCATCCGCGCGATGGAATGCGCCCCTGGGTTTCGCTTTCAACCAGCCTCCAGGGCATGTGGCCGATCACCTGCATGGCGATCCGGTCACGAGTGGCAATGGTCAGGTTCTGAGAGGGCGCGACGAAATACTGGCCGGCGGCCTGGGCCTCTTCGATGGTCTGAGCGCGCATCAGCTCCAGCCCGGTCCGCAGCGAGGTGTTGCGATCCGTCAGCGCGGTCCACGCCATGGACAGGACATGGCCGGGCGGAGTGATGGTGCCGAAATTCCAGTGATGGCCAGGAATGACGGGGCCGTTTTCCGTCCAGCGAAGGGTGATGGTGACGGGGGCGCTGTCGGCCACCTCGATGATCGTGCGGCGGGTCTCGAACTCGGCCCATCCGTCGGGCGTGCGGTATTCTTCGCGGTTGTCGGGGTTCAGCTCTTCAATAAAGAGGTCTATGTCATCCATGTAGGAGGACGTAATACCCCATCCGATCTCCTCTCCGCGTCCCGCCAGCACAATCGGCATACCGGGTACGGTTCCGCCGATAACTCCGCCGGTCGAGAGCTCCAGACGCGCAAGATACCAGATTGTTGGTGCCGTCAGACCCAGATGCGGATCATTTGCAAGCAGAGCCGCGCCTGTTGCCGATCGAGAGGGGGCAGCCGCCCACGCATTGGATGCGCCCGCCAGACCCGGCCCCATATTGAGAAAGAGCGGATCGCGCGGGGCGGTGTTGCTGGCGACATAGCGCGGCATGTCGGGGAACAGCGCGGCATATTCGGGCAATTCCGCCACCGGTGCGCCGGGCGGGTTGGGCAGAATATCGGCGAGCCTTGCGGGATCATTCAGCATCAGCGAGGTTCGCGCGCGCAGTACCTCTGTTTCATGGTGGCCCGCCAGTTGCAGCGCCATCATGTTAACGACAGCGATGGAATCCGCGGGCCGCCATGGCGCAATCTCCGGTGAAAACAGCAGCAGTTCCGGCGCCCCCCGGCCAAGCGCCTCATCCGCGACCAGCCCAAGCCATGCATTCACCCCATCGGAATAGGCTTGCAACATCGCCAAGGTTTCGGGGTCTTGCGCCTGAACCGACCGGCTGGCATGGCCGTACAGGTCGAGCCTGCGCATCAGCTCATCAATTTGAAGGGTGCGTTCGCCAAAAATTTCGGACAACCGGCCCTGCGCGGTGCGGCGGGTCATCAGCATCTGCCACAGCCGGTCCTGCGCATGTACGAAGCCTAGCCCGTAGAAGATGTCGCGATCCGTCTCGCCAAAAATATGCGGGACGTTTGCGTTGGTGCGGATAATCTCAACGCGGTCATTCAAGCCAGACACCCGCCAGTCCGTGTCATAGTCAGGGATCGAGCGCGAAAAGATCCACCAGGCCACGAACAGCGTCAGCACCGTCAGCACAAGGGCCGCAGTCACGATCCGGATCATCCAGCGCAGAAAGGGGGCCATAGGCGTCTCTTGTCTTGGGGCAGGTCGTCAAGCGTCCGCACCCTAGCGAGATGCGCGGCGAATGCAACGAAAGAGGCGGCCAAAATGGCCGCCCCGATCAATCAAAACTTTGTTTCCATCAGGGAAGGATACGGGTGTAGCGCTGACCTTCCAGAGTGGCACCGGCGATCAGGCCGGCCTGCCCGAAGACGATGGCCACCACTGGGCTGAGCAAGCTGTTGGTATCGGTGCCGATATTGCCGCCTTGGGTGCTCACCGCGTAGCGCACATCGCCACCGACTGCCCACCCAGAGGAATAGCGGAAATCGCGCAGTGCCTCTTCGGTCATAAAGAACAGCGCGTGGGCATATTGCTGAGCGCCGATTTGCAGGCCGAACGTGGCAGAGGCAGATGAGAAGTAATCGACCGTCGCGCCGTTGATCCGAAGCGCCCCACGGCCATAGCCACCGCCGATGCCAAAGCCCGCCTCGGTGATCAGTGGGATGACAAGCACACCCTCGGCATCGGACATCAGGTTCCGGGTGCCGGGAATGTTGGCATACATAAAGTCGATCGCGCTATCGACGCGGGCGTCGATCCGGCTGCTGGCATTGCTGCCGAGCCCGTTTCCGCAGGCCGAAAGAAGCGGAATGCTGGCCGCGCCCATGATCATGCTGCGTCTGTTGAGAGTGCTCATAGTCTCTACCGCCTGTGTCTGTCCTCAGGATATTGGGCTTTTTCGCCCTTGATGCGCAAAATACGCGGGTTTTTTCCAGGTGTCACGCCAATAGCGCCTAGAAGCGCAGGATTTCGCCGATCATAGGCCCAATGCGGCGCGTTCTGCCTGGCGGGCAGGCTTCCATCGGCGATGAACCCAGAACCATTGTCCAGGCCGTTCGCGAACCTGCGCCCCAAGGCTGTCCATCAGTGCCTGCGTCATCGTTGTGGGGTCGCTATGGGCTATGGGGGCCTCAAGAAGCACGTCAAAATCAACCCCATTGTCCAGCCGACGCGCATAGATCGGCACAACCAAGGCATTGAATTTCAGTGCAATATCCCCAACCGATTGGGCAGTAGGGGCCGGTTTGCCCAGAAAATCGACGACCACACCCTCGCTGTAGTACTGATCAATCAGCAGGGCCCCATGCCCGCCTTCCTTGACATGGCGCATGAAGTTGGCAACCCCACGGCGACCACGGGCAAATGCGGGGCCTCCCACGGCCTCGACCGTGTGAACATAGTGATCGTTGAAATAGCCGTTATTGAGCGGCCGGTAGAGCCCGCCAAGGCTGAATCCCCGGACATTCATTGCGGCGCGCGCGGCCTGATAGTTGCCGAAATGGCCGGATACGAACAGGATCGGTCGTCCCTCTGCCAACGCTTGCCGGGCCGGTTCCAGGCCCGGACCATGGGTGTTCCAGGTCTCCGCCCGCGCCAGTTGTTCGTCAGTTGCGTAGTTTTCGATAATGACGCGACCAGCATTGTCCAGAACCTGTCGCGCAATGCTCCGACGCTCTGCCTCTGGCATATCGGGCCAAACATAGGCAAGATTGGCTCGGGCGCGGCGGGTATATCCTGTCAGGGGACCGATAAGATTTCGTGCGATCCACCCCATGGCCGAGACCCGGACCGTATGCGGCAGAAACAGAAGCACGGCAATCAAGGCCCGCGCCACGCGGTCCACAATCCAATCGCTCCAATTTCGGCTTTGCGTGTCTTCTACGGCCATAGAGGGCAGCTGTCCCTGACATGGTGGCAAACGGCATGGCCACCAGCGTCACACATAAAGTGGGCGCGGGATGATCTCAAGCGGGCAGGCGGGTCAACCTTCGCGTGCGGCGAGGGCGTCGATCTGTCCGCGCATCCCCTCTAGCTGGTAGCCGGCAGCCCCCGCGGCGGCGATGATATCATCGGTGGCAATCTGCCCTGCCTGCGAGAATGCCCACATGACCGAAGACCTCATGCCAGAGGCGCAATAGGCAACCGATGCACCCTGCGCGCTGTCCAGGGCCTCGGCCTGTTCCTCGACATTGTCCATTGTCATCGCCGCGCCATTGACCGGGTTATAAACGAAGGCCAGCCCCGCGGCCTCGGCGGCAGCCTGCATGGCGGCGGCCTGATGGCTCGGCGGCACTTCCATATCTGGGCGGTTGCAGATCACCGTGGTCACGCCTTGTGCGGCCAATTCGGCCATATCGGCCGGATCAAGTTGGCCAGCTACGGAATGATCTTCGGAAAGCGGTCTCAGGTCCATCTGGGGGCCTCATCGTTGCGGATCAGTCAAATGCCTAACCTGCCGCGCGGCCGGGCAAATGAAAAGCCGAAAGCGTGGCGATTTACGCCAAGCCGTTGATCTCGGTCAAAGTGGGGGCAGGTGCGGCGCGATAAACTCTGATCCAGGCGCCGGACCAGGGCGCATACTAGGAACGCCTACGAAGAGGACAAGAAGATGATCGACCTCGTCAAACGCCGCGATAGCATGATGAAACGTCTGGCCGTGCTGGACGTGAAACTGCACGAAATCGAGGATGAGCTGGAAAGCCATAACACCCGTGATTGGGAAGAGGCTGCAGTTGAGCGCGAGGGCGATGAGGTGCTGGAAGGCATGGGGGTGTCCGGCCAGCACGAGATTCGCATGATCAAGGCGGCGCTCCAACGCATGGATGCAGGCGAATACGGGCTCTGCGTCAAATGCGGGGACGAGATTTCCGAGGATCGGCTGGAGGTGCTGCCCTGCACGCCCTTCTGCCGCAAATGCGCGTCCTGATCGACCGCAGGGAACGGCCATGGGTGGGGACTTCTGGCTGTTCCAGCGGGGTCGGGCCTTCGGGTCCGGCCCGCAAATTCTACCACCCGTTTCGTGACACAAAAAGGATCGCCAGATGACCAAACCACACCCGAAAGCGCCCGAAGAAAAGGGCGAGACCAAGGTCGATCCGGCAGCGGCGCGTGTGGACAATCCGCGCCCGGCACCGCGATGGAAGCCCGATCCGGCCCTGGAAGACGACGACGACCTGTTCAACGATATGCCGGTCTGAAAGAGCCGCTGTGCCTGCTCCCTCGTTGGCGCACGCGTCTTTCGTAAAACCGCCCCACGGATCATTCTGCGGGGCGGTTTTCGATTCAGCCGTTCAGAATGCGTGCCACCCGTGGGGCGAAATAGGTCAGCACCCCGTCACAGCCAGCCCGGCGGAAGCTCATCAGGCTTTCCATCATGACCCGCTCGCCGTCGATCCAGCCATTGGCGGCCGCGGCCTCGACCATCGCGTACTCACCTGACACCTGATAGGCAAAGGTCGGAGCGCCGAAAGCGTCTTTGACATCGCGGCAGAGGTCCAGATAGGGCATCCCCGGCTTGACCATCACCATATCCGCACCCTCTGACAGATCACGCTCGACACAGCGCAATGCCTCGTTCCGGTTGGCCGGGTCGATCTGATAGGTCTTCTTGTCCCCCTTCAGAGCCCCGGACGCCCCAACCGCATCGCGGAAAGGACCATAGAACGCACTGGCGAATTTCGCGGCATAGGACATGATCGAGACATTGCTGAACCCCTCCGATTCCAGCGCGTCCCGCATCGCGCCAATCCGACCGTCCATCATGTCGGACGGGCCTAAGATATCGGCCCCTGCGCGTGCCTGCGCCAAAGCCATTTTTACAAGGGCTTCAACGGTTTCGTCATTGACGATGATCCCGTCGCGCACGATCCCGTCATGACCGTTGGCATTATAGGGATCAAGCGCGATATCGGTCATGATGGCCAGATCGGGCACCGCATCCTTGATCGCGCGAATGGCCCGGTTCGAGATGTTGTCGGGATCCCAGGCAATCTCGCACAGCTCGGTCTTGAGGGAAGGGTCGGTGTAGGGAAAGATGCAGATCGCGGGAATACCCAGGTCGTAGGCCTCCTGCGCTGCCTTGACCAGGCAGTTGATGGAAAAGCGATGCACGCCGGGCATTGAGGAAACCGGCTCTTCAATGCTCTCGCCCTCGCGCACGAAGACCGGCCAGATCAGATCATCGACCGACAGGTTGTTTTCCCGAACAAGCGCACGGACGGAGGCGTTGGCACGGGTGCGGCGGAACCGGGTTTTGGGGAAGGGGGCCTGGTTGTTGCGCATGGGGTCTTCCTCCTCATCATGTGTTGCAAAATGGGGTGGCATGTTCGCGCAGTTTTCTCAAGGGCTGGAAACCTGCGCGGTGCGCGACTAATGTTCCCAGAAATTGTGAATTGAGTGGCAGAGCGGCCTTGGATTTTCTCGAACTTGCAACGGAAGTGATCGACCTTAGGTCGTTCTCGAACCTGTGGTACTGGATCGCGCTTGCAGCGCTGTGGTCCACGGCCAGCCATTGGATTGTCGGCGTGCCGTTCGACATGGTGACCCGCGCCCGTCGCGGGCATGAGCGGTCGATCCATGACATGCGCGTTCTGGCAGAAGTCAACGTGAACCGCATCCTTGCGTTGGTCGAGTTATCGGGTGTTTTCGCGATCGGCTTTACTTCGTTTCTGATCACCGGTCTTGCGGTTCTGGGATGGGGATACGACGTTGAGTTCTGTCAGGCTGTCTTCCTTCTGCTTGGCCCGATGTCGGGCGTCGCTGCCCTGAATATCCGCACCGCGCACAAGCTGCGCGATACAGGGTTCGAAGACTTGGGTCGTCGCTTGCGCACGCATCGGATGATGGTGCAGATGATCGGTATGGTCTCAATCTTCATCACGGCGTTCTGGGGCATGTGGACCAACCTGCACTATGGTGCGCTCTGACTTTAACTTCGCGGGGCAACCCACTCATGGATAATAAAAACCATGTCCTCATGGGGGGCGTTCCAGAGGGGTTTGATGCGACCCGGCTGCTGCGGGAATTGTCCACTGGGGATGGCCCCGTGCTACATGTGGCGCGCGATGACAAGCGTCTGGCAGCCATGGCCACGGCATTGGAGTTCTTTGATCCGTCCGTGCCGGTTCTGCGCTTTCCCGGTTGGGATTGTCTGCCATTCGACCGTGTCTCGCCCAATGCCGATATCTCAGCCTCTCGGATGGCAACACTGGCGACGCTGGCCGCCGGGCTGGAGGGGCGGTTCATCGTTCTCACAACGCTTAGCGCCGCCACTCAGTACGTGCCACCGCGCGACCTGCTGAAAAGCTCTGCCTTCGTGGCGGAGGTCGACTATCGTTTGAATGAAGAAGATCTTCGCAACTTCCTGGTTCGTATGGGATTTTCCCAATCCCCCACTGTGATGGAGCCGGGCGATTACGCAATCCGCGGGGGCATCATCGATGTCTGGCCCCCGGGCGAAGACATGCCGGTAAGGCTGGATCTGTTTGGCGATGTGCTGGATGGTGCGCGCAGGTTTGACCCCGCGACGCAACGCACCACCGAAAAGCTGATACGCGTTGAATTCGCTCCGGTGTCCGAGGTCATTCTCGACGACGCTGCGATTGCCCGATTCCGACAGAATTACCGGGTAGAGTTCGGCGCAGGTGGCGGTGAAGACCCGCTTTATGAAGCGATTAGTGCGGGCCGCAAGCATCAGGGTGTCGAACATTGGCTGCCATTCTTTCATGAACGGCTGGAAACCCTGTTCGATTATCTTCCCGATGCGACGATCACACTGGACGACCAAACCACGCCGCAACGGCTGGCCCGTTGGGAAACCATTGAAGATCAATATGATACGCGCAAAACTGCGATGACGCAAAAGGGCCGGATGGACACGGTTTACAAGCCGTGCCCGCCGGAATTGCTGTATCTGACGGATGCCGCCTGGGACACGGCCATCGCAGGTCATCGCGTGGTTCAGTTTTCGCCGTTGCCACAAGCCTCCGGCCCTGGCGTGGTGGATGCGGGCGGGCGGATCGGGCGCAGTTTCGCGCCGGAGCGTCAACAGGAAAACATTAGCCTTTTCGGAGCTTTGGCCGATCATATTCGGTCAGAAAGCAAGCGCCATGCAGTCGTCATGGCCTCTTGGTCCGAAGGCGCGCGGGAACGATTGTGGGGCCTGCTGGAAGATCAGGACATCACAGATCTGACGGAGATCTCCGACGGGCTGGTCGGCCTAAAGGCGGGCAGTGTGAATTTGGCGGTCTGGCCATTGGAGCAGGGCTTTACCGGTGCCGGGGTCACGGTGATTTCGGAACAGGACGTGTTGGGCGACCGCCTGATCCGGCCAAAGCGGAAAACCAAGCGGGCGGAAAACTATCTGACCGAGGCGCAGAGCCTTAGTCCCGGCGATTTGATCGTTCATGTCGATCACGGGGTGGGCCGTTATAAGGGGCTTGAAACCGTTACCGCCATGGGCGCGCCGCATGAATGCATCGCGTTGGAATATGCGGGCGGCGACCGTTTGTTTCTACCTGTTGAAAACATAGAACTTCTTAGCCGATATGGCCATGAAGAGGGGCTGCTGGACAAGCTCGGTGGCGGGGCTTGGCAGGCCAAGAAGGCCAAGCTCAAAGAACGCATTCGCCAGATTGCCGACAAGCTGATCCGCATCGCCGCAGAACGCGAACTGCGCCACGCCCCGGTGATGGAACCGCCCGGCGACATGTGGGAAGCGTTCTGCGCGCGCTTTCCCTACGAGGAGACCGACGATCAGCTGTCCGCCATTGGCGATGTGATCGAGGATCTGGAACGTGGCCGGCCGATGGACCGGCTCGTGGTGGGCGATGTTGGCTTCGGCAAGACCGAGGTCGCCATGCGCGCGGCCTTTGTTGCGGCGGCATCCGGGATGCAGGTCGCCCTGATCGCGCCCACAACGCTTCTGGCCCGCCAACACGCCAAGACCTTTGCTGATAGGTTTCGGGGATTTCCCATCAATGTCAGGCAGTTATCGCGCTTTGTTCCGGCAAAGCAAACGACTGACACCCGCAAGGGTCTGGCAGATGGCAGCGTCGATATCTGTATTGGCACCCATGCGCTTTTGGCCAAAAACATCCGGTTCCAGAACCTCGGGCTTCTGATCATCGACGAAGAACAGCGTTTTGGCGTCGGCCACAAGGAACGGCTGAAGGAAATGCGATCCGAGGTGCATGTGCTGACATTGTCTGCCACCCCCATTCCGCGCACGTTGCAGATGTCTTTGTCCGGGGTTCGTGATCTGTCTCTTATTGGCACGCCGCCTGTCGACCGGCTGGCGATCCGCACCTATGTCTCCGAATTCGACGCGGTTACGATCCGCGAGGCGCTGTTGCGTGAACATTACCGGGGCGGGCAGAGCTTTTACGTCGTGCCGCGGATCGAGGATTTGCCCGAAATCGAGGAATTCCTGCGCACACAGGTGCCCGAGGTCAGCTTTGTCGTTGCCCATGGCCAAATGGCGGCGGGCGAGCTGGATGACCGGATGGTGGCCTTCTATGACGGCAAGTATGACGTATTGCTGGCCACCACGATCATTGAATCGGGCATCGACATCCCGACCGCCAATACGATGGTGATCCATCGGGCCGACATGTATGGCCTCGCGCAGCTTTATCAGATCCGGGGCAGGGTGGGCCGCGCCAAAACGCGCGCATACGCCTATCTTACCACGGAACCGCGTGCGAAGCTGACTCCTGCGGCAGAGAAACGGTTGCGCGTGCTTGGCAGCCTCGACAGCCTTGGCGCGGGTTTCACCATCGCCAGCCAGGATCTCGATATTCGCGGTGCGGGCAATATCGTGGGCGAGGAACAATCCGGCCATGTGAAAGAGGTGGGCTTCGAGCTCTATCAGTCCATGCTGGAGGAGGCGATAGCCAAGATCCGGTCGGGCAACATGGAGGCGCTGACCGATGACGATGGCACCTGGGCCCCGCAGATCAACCTTGGCGTTCCGGTCCTGATCCCTGCTGATTACGTGCCCGATCTGGATGTTCGCCTCGGGCTCTACCGGCGCCTGTCGCAGCTTCACACGAAAGTGGAATTGGAAGGCTTCGCCGCCGAGCTGATCGACCGGTTCGGGAAACTGCCCAAAGAGGTCAACACGCTGTTGCTGGTCGTGCGCATCAAGGCGATGTGCAAACGGGCCGGAATTGCCAAGCTCGATGGCGGGCCAAAGGGCGCGACGATCCAGTTCCATAACGACAAGTTCGCCAACCCTGCGGGTCTGGTCGAATTCGTTCAGGCTCAGAACGGGCTGGCCAAGGTGCGTGATACCAAGATCGTGGTGCGAAGGGACTGGTCCAAGGACAGCGACAAGATCAAGGGCGCCTTCGCCATTGCCCGTGATCTGGCCGAGAAGGTGATTGCCGCGAAGAAGGCTTAACGCCCCTCACGCGGCAGTTTGGTTGCAATCATCAGGCTGATCGCGGTCACCACCAGCACCGACAGAACCAAAGGCGTTGGCGTCCCATTGAAAAGCTGCCCGATCACGGCGCCAATGACCGCACCGCCTACGGTGGCCACGGCCCCCATGACGGAAGAGGTCATTCCGGCTATGTGGCCCATGGGTTCCAGCGCCAGCGCATTTAGGTTGCCGATGGTGAAGCCGGTTGCCGCGAACTGCCCGGCAGTCCAGACGAGGAAGATCCAGAATGTCCAGGGGGCCTCGGTTCCAATGAACAGAAACACCACCCCCGCCCCGACAGAAACGGCAATCTGCGCCATCAAGGCCCGGCGGATAAGCGGCCGCATACCAAGCCTGACCACAAGCGTCGCATTGACCAATGGCGGCAAGGCCGCGAACACAGCAATCCCTGCGAACCAGAAGTGGAAGTGCCCGCCACGGTCGTAGGTTATGTCAAACACCTGCTGAATAGTGCTGATGGTGGCGAAGAGAACCCCGAAGATCATGATCTGGATAAGCGTTGAGAGCATCACCTGCCGATGCCCCAGAACCTCCTTCATTCCGGCCCACAACATGGCGCCCTGCAACGGGCGACGTCTTTCGACCGGCAGGGTCTCTGGCTGGCGAATGCCGACCCAGCCAATGGACACGACGGAAAACAGAACAAAAGCCAGGAAGATGGACCGCCAGCCAGCCAGGGCGATGATCCCCGCGCCGATCATTGGGGCGACGGCGGGAAAGATCATGAAAACCAGCATGGCAAAGGACACGATCCGGGCCATCTCTCGTCCGGAATAGAGGTCGCGCACAAGCGCCATCGAGGCAATGCGCGGCCCGGCGGCTCCAAGCCCCTGAATGGCGCGGGCGGCCAGAACCAGTTCGAGCGTCGGCGCAAAATAGGCCATGACCGCCCCGATCACGTATAGACCCGCCCCCCAATAGATCACCGCTTTGCGCCCGAACGCATCCGACAGCGGCCCGGTGAAAAGTGTGCCCGCACCCATTCCGAAGACGAACGAGGTCAGCACCAGCTGCGCGAGATTGGCGGCGTCCGGCGTCAGCTCCTCTGCAATCTCGGGCAGGGCTGGCAGCATGGAGTCGATCGAAAAGGCGATGGTCGCGAACATCATCCCCATAAGGGCGATGAACTCACCCTGGGACAGGCGGCGGGTATTGGAATCGGTCATGAGCGGCTCGAAAATCTCGGCACAAGGAACGGGGTTTTGGCGGAATAAGCCGCAAAGAGGTCTGGATGGCGCGATTGAATGGCGAGGTCCTCGACCCTTGATCCGTATCCCAGCATGAGCGACGCGGCAACCCCGAGGATCAGCGCCTCAGGCGAGCCGATGATCAGCGCCAGTCCAACAATGCTGACGATCTGCCCCAGATATTGCGGATGCCGGCAGAGCGCATAGGGGCCACGGGTGGCGATCCCCACATCCCATCCACTGGTGCCCTTCAGCCCGAGGGCGGCGGTGGCCCATGTGTGTACAACGCTGCCAATAGCGGCCAGCGGCAGACCCAGTCCAAAACGCAGGCCAGCAGGCAAAACCGGGCTCTGCCCCCAGGTCTGCACCAGACCCACATAAATCAGCGTGGTCAGCCCCCAGGCCCATGTCGCAGTAAAGAAGTTTCCTTTGCGGGGGGGCCATGGACCATGGCCGGGCTGTCTGTCGGACAGGATCAGGATCACGGTCCAGATCACGGTGGCCGACAGACCCAGAATGAACCCGCCGCTCATTCGGCCTCTTTCATCATTCCCCGGATATCCTCGATCACCTTGCCCCACAGTTCGGGCGGTTGCGCACCGGTCAGGACGTGCTGGTTGGCGATGACGAAGGTCGGCACGCCGGTGACGCCACGTTCGCGGGCATGGGCGTCGCGGGCTCGGATGTCGTCCGCATCGGCCTCGCCCTCAAGCAGGGTTGCAACCATGGCCGCGTCAAGCCCGCTTTCCCCGGCAATCTCGGCCAACGTTTCCTTGTCACCAATATCGCGCCCGTCGACGAAATAGGCTTTGAACAGCGCCGAGACGACGGGTGTCTGGCGCTGCTCGATCCCGGCCCAATGGATCAGCCGATGTGCGTCGAGCGTATTGGGCGTGCGCGCGATGCCTTCGAAATTGATCTTCAGGCCGGCCGTTTCCGCGTGCTCCACCACCGGGGCATAGGCCCGGACGGCCCCTTCCTTGCCACCGAACTTGGCCTCCAGATAGGCGCGTCGGTCCATGCCGCCTGCGGGCATGTCCGGGTTCAGCTGGAACGGATGCCATTCGATGGCGAACGGGTGGTCGCCAGCGGCTTCAAGCGCGCGGTCGAGATAGGCTTTGCCGATATAGCACCAGGGGCAGATCGGGTCGGAAAGGATGTCGAGCTTGATCATTGAGTGTCCCTGATCGCGGCGGCCAGCGCCTTACGGTTGAGTTTTCCGTTTGCGCCACGGGGCAGCGCATCCATGCGGGCATAAAGCCTTGGTTGCTTATAGCGCGCAAGACAGGCTTGCGCGTGGTGGCGCAGGTCGGGATCGGAGAGATCGCTGGTATGCGCCAGACAGATGATATGCGTATCTTCGCGGATTTCCACCGAGACCGCGGCGCAATCCCCCACAATCGGCGCAAAAGCGCGCTCGATCTCTTGCGGGGACACGCGAAAACCACCGGCATTCAGCATATCGTCGGCTCGGCAATGGTAGACCAGTGACCCGTCGGGCGCGGCATGAACCATGTCACCGGTTACGAACCAATCGCCGGTCAGCGGCAGGTCGAAGCAATCATTCTCCAGATACCCCAACATAAGCCCGTGATCGCTGCGATGAATGGCGAGAATGCCGGTTTGCCCGAGTGAAACCTCTGCACCGGTTTCGTCCAGAATGCCCACGCGACGGCCTGCCTGTGCGAACCCGAGCGTATGCGGCGGCGCGGGCCGGTCGGGGCTGCCTGAGATGAAGGTCGAGCATTCCGACATGCCAAGCGCTTCGTGGATTGTGGTGCCGGTGGCTTTACACCACGCCTCGCGGATTGGCTCGGACAGCTTTTCACCGGCGCTCAGCCCGTGGCGCAGCTTCGGCATGTGCGCGATTGGGGCGCGCAGCATCTGTCGATAGACACCCGGCGCGGCGGCGAACATTGTAGCGTCATGGCGTTTCAACAGCAGGGGCAAGGCAGAGGGATTGGTCCCCTCGGCCGGTATCAACGCCGTTGCCCCCAAGGACCACGGGTCCAGCAGACCGGTGCCAAGTGTGAAGGTCCAGTTAAAGGCCCCGGCATGAAGCAGACGGTCATTTTCACGCAGCCCATACCATCCTTCGTGCATCAGACGCCGAGCCCAAATGGCCCGATGCGCATGGGCTACGGCGCGGGGTCGGCCAGAGGTGCCGGAGGTGTAAACCAGATAGGCCAGCCGGTTTGGGTCGCCCATCTGGTAGTCCGCACGGTCATGATCGGCCAATGCCTCCAGATCGCTCACAACGGGGCAGGGAAGGGGATCAGGCAAGGCGATGCCTTCATGAGAAAGGATCAGTTTTGGAGCTATCTCTGGGGCGAGACGGCTGATTTCCGGCTGCGTCAGTTGCGCCGAAGTCGGCACCGGGACCAAGCCGACAGCTATGGATGCCAGATAGGCAATGGGAAAGTCGGGCCGGTTGCCAAGACGCAGAAGAATCCGATCGCCCGGTACCACCCCTTGCGCCAAAAGCCCGCTGGCCATGCGCAACACCCGGTCCTCAAGTCGCGCATAGCTCCAACGGTCGGACCGGGTGGGCGACAGCACTGCAAGTGCGATCTTGTCTGGCAGGTGCTGCGCCTGCGCCAGAACATAGGCCGCGAGGTTAAAGGGCGTGGGACAGGGATCCAGCTGTGACATGAAACCGGGGTAGGCAAGGCGCGGGACAGTTGCAAGACCTCGTGGCGCGGGCTAAATCGCTGATATGGATTTTTCAGACGAACCCAGCCTTATCCGCCTTGCCCGCGAAAGCGGCACGCAAGATCGCCCGCAACCGGTTGATCTTGCCATTCGCGTCCGAGAGTTGCGAAAGCAGCGGGAATGGACGCTGGAACAGGCGGCGCAAAAGGCTGGCCTGGCGCGGTCAACGCTGTCCAAGATCGAGAACGGGCAGATGTCGCCCACATATGACGCGCTTAAGAAACTGGCGGACGGGCTGGATATCTCGGTGCCGCAACTGTTCACGCCCACGGTGAATCCCAAGGTCAATGGCCGCCTTGCCGTGACGCAGACCGGCACCGGCGAGCCGCATCCGACCGCCACTTATGAGCACGAAATGCTGGCTCCGCAGCTGACCCAGAAAGCCATGCTGCCCTATCGCGCCCGCATCCGCGCGAGAAGCTTCGACGAGTTTGACGGATGGGTCCGGCACGAGGGCGAAGAGTTTCTATATGTCCTGACCGGCGAGATCCAACTGATCACGGAATTCTATGCCCCGGTGAACATGCGCAGGGGCGACAGCGCCTATTATGACGCGACCATGGGGCATAACGTGATCTCGATCAGCGCAGAGGATGCAACGATCCTTTGGGTGACGTGTCTGGGGTGATCTGCGACGCAAGGTCAGTTCAATCGAACATCGCCCCCAGATCGGCGCTGCTTTCCACACCGATTTTATCAGCGTCCGTGCGCAGGAATGCTTCGCAGGACGCGACGCCGGATTCATATAGCTGATGCAGCACCTGGGGAACCGGTACCACCTTGGTGGCGACCGAGAGCTGCCGCATAAGCGCATCATCCGCGATCATGTGCACCAGAACGTTCTTCATGCTACCGGGGTTCAACGATCCGTCCGCCAGAAGGCGCTGCACGAACCGAATGGCACGAAGCTCGCTTAACAGCGAAGCATTGAAGCTGACCTCGTTTACCCGGTTCTGGATCGCGCGGGCGGTAGTGGGGACATGGTGGCGCACGAGGGGATTGATATTGATGATCAGGATATCGTCCGGCAAATGCGGTTCAAATAGCGGGAAAAGTGCAGGATTGCCCGTATAGCCGCCGTCCCAATAGGCCTCGACCTGACCGGTTTGCGGGTCGTCGATCTCTACCGCCTTGAACAGTGTTGGCAGGCAGGCCGATGCCAAGAGCGGTGCTGTGCCGATCTCGTCCCCGCCAAAGACACGGATCTTGCCTGTGCGAACATTGGTTGCGCATACGAAGAAGTCGGGCCCGTCAGCGCAACAGATATTTTCGTAGTGGAACTTTTCGACAATAGGGTTCAGCGGATTGCCGAAGAACGGGCCATAGCTGTAAGGGCTGACCATCCGGCTGACCGCATCGCCAATCGCGAAGGGCAAGGACGTCTCGATCCAGTGGCTGATCGCCAAGGGCGACACCGCGCCAAGCCAGGCGCTAAACCTTTCATCGGTGATGGCCCCCATCTGCTCCCACAGCCAGGCGAGGTTCTCGCGCGCCAGATCGCGGCTGCCCTGACTGAGCCCTGCCTTCACAGCAGCGCCATTGAGAGCCCCCGCAGAGGTGCCGGAGATGGCGGCGATCTCGATAGATGGCTCTTGAAGCAGCCGATCCAGAACGCCCCAAGTGAAAGCGCCATGCGCACCGCCACCTTGCAGGGCGAGATTGATCCGTTTTGCTGTCATTCGCGGTGTTCCGCTTGTGGCATGGGCAGGACGCCTCCGGCGGGAGTATTTGGACCAAGTAGAAAGGCAGGGCGCGGCGTTAACCTTAATATTGGGCTAACAGGCAGGGGTTAGAGGGCCGTCCAGCCGCCATCGACGCTGATTGTTGTACCGGTGATCTGGGCCGCGGCGTCTGAGCAGAGGAACACCGCAGTGCCGCCCATCTGTTCGACAGTGGCGAATTCGCGCGAGGGCTGGCGCAGCAGCATGACCTCTCGAACGACTGTATCGCGGTCCATGTTATGGGCCTTCATCTGGTCGGGGATCTGCGCCTCCACCAATGGGGTCAGCACATAGCCGGGGCAGATTGCGTTTGCCGTTATTGGCTCTTCCGCCGTTTCCAGCGCCGTTGTCTTAGTCAGGCCGACAACGCCATGCTTGGCGGCGATATAGGCGGATTTGTACGGGCTCGCCGTCAGGCCATGGGCCGAGGCAATGTTGATCACCCGGCCCCACCCGGCTTTGCGCATCATTGGCAGGGCGGCGGCGGTCGTGTGAAAGGCGGAGCTGAGATTGATTGCAATGATCGCATCCCATTTCTCGACCGGGAACTTGTCGATTGCCTCAACATGCTGAATGCCCGCATTGTTGATCAGGATATCGCAGGCCCCTGCCTGTTCGACCAGGGCGCGGCATTCATCCCCCTTGGACATATCGGCTTTTATGTAGCGTGCCGTCACGCCGTGTTCAGTTGCGATACCGGCGGCCAGGGCGTGATCCTCATCCCGATCCGTGAAAGAGTTCAGCACGATGTCGGCCCCTGCGCGGGCCAGTTCACGGGCGATTCCCAGGCCGATTCCCGAATTGGACCCGGTGATCACGGCGGTTTTTCCGGCAAGCGATGTTGTGATGGCCATCGGGGGCTCCTGTCCTTTGCGAATTTGCCAGCACCGTAATGCTGCATGTGCAGTATGGACAGGGGTAAAAGCCGCGCAGTCGGGCCAAAAAAAACGCCGGCACGAAGCCGGCGTTAAGTTATTGAGGCAGGTTTCATACAGGCAAGAAACCTATCGAGCAGTGCCACCTTTATAAGCAATGACTTGCTCAGAGTCCAACCGAAAAGTTTGAAACCAAAACCGGGTAAGGGTAGCGTCTTGGTTAAGCAAACAAGGCATCAAGGGGATTGTTCACAGATGGGCAGGAATTGTTTCAGGCAGATTGCGGGCGTTTTTGGCGTCATGGCGATTCTTTCAGGCGGCGCTGCGGCAGAGCCTTCTTATGGCATCGCTATGTATGGCGACCCTGCTTTGCCCCCAGATTTTGCGCATCTGCCCTATGCCAACCCTGACGCGCCAACCGGCGGGCGGATCGTGACGGGCGAGGTCGGCAGCTTTGACAGCCTCAATCCGCATATCCGCGCAGGATCGACCCCGTGGCAGCTCCGCTTTCTTGCATATGAAAGCCTGATGGGTCGGAGCTGGGACGAACCCTTCACGCTTTATGGTCTGTTGGCCGAATCGGTTGAGGTGGGCGATGGCGGAGCCTGGGTGGAATTTCAGCTTCGGCCCGAGGCCCGATTCTCTGATGGAAGCCCTGTCACCGTGGCCGATGTTATCTGGTCCTATGAGACGCTTGGGACCGAAGGCCACCCGCGTTATCTGAACGCCTGGAACCGCGTGTCTTCCATCGAGGCCGTTGGAGAACGCGGCGTGCGCATAAGTTTCAGCGAACCCGACCGCGAGTTGGCTCTGATCATGGGGATGCGGCCCATTTTGCAGGCCGCACAATGGGAGGGGCGTGACTTTACCGAAAGCGGGCTTGACCAGATTCCGATTTCATCGGCGCCTTACGTGATCGACGATTTCGAAGCCGGGCGGTTCGTGTCGCTACGCCGGAACCCTGATTATTGGGGGGCCGATCTGCCATTCCGCCGGGGCACCAATGTGATTGATGAGATCCGGCTGGAGTTCTTCGGCGATGGCACCGCCATGTGGGAGGCCTTCGTCGCTGGCGAGATCACCACGATCCGTGAAACCAATGCTGCCGATTGGGAAACCAACTATGACTTCCCGCGCGTACAGTCGGGTGACGTGGTTCTGTCAGAGGTGCCTCATGAACGGCCCACAGGCATGTGGGGCTTCGTGATGAACACCCGGTCTCCCCAGTTCGAGGATTGGCGGGTTCGCGAGGCGATGATCCAGGCCTTCAACTATGAATTCATCAACCAGACTCAGAATGGCGGGCTGGCACCGCGCATCACCTCTTACTTCTCCAACTCGATTCTCGGCATGGAACCGGGGCCTGCAACGGGCCGCGTTCTGGAACTGCTGGAACCATTCGCAGATGACCTGCTGCCCGGCGCTTTGGAGGGATATGAATTTCCCGTCTCTGACGGGCGTGAGGCTAACCGGGCTGGTATCCGTGCAGCCATGGGATTGATGGAAGAGGCGGGCTATTCGGTTCAGGACGGTGTGATGACGGGCTCCGACGGGCAGCCCTTCACGTTTGAAATCGTGCTGAGCCAGGGGTCATCCGAGAACCAGGCGATCATCAACATCTATGTCGAATCGCTGTCACGGCTCGGAATCACGCCAACCGTGACGACGATCGACAGTGCTCAATATCGTGAACGCACTGATGCCTATGATTTTGACATGACCTGGTTCGCGCGAGGCGTGTCGCTGAGCCCTGGCAATGAACAGTATCTCTATTGGGGCTGCGACATGGTCGATGTGGAAGGCAGCCGCAATCTGATGGGGGTCTGCAACCCGGCGATTGAGGCCATGGTGGGCGAGATGCTCACAGCGGAGAGCCAGGATGATTATCGCGCGGCGGTCCACGTACTGGACCGGGTGCTGACCTCTGGCCGCTATGTCATTCCGATCTGGTATTCTCCTGTCAGCCGCATCGCGCATGTGCGTGAACTGCACTACCCCGAGATGCTGCCGATCTATGGCGACTGGTTGGGATTCCAGCCCGATGTCTGGTGGTACGAAGAGGAATAATGGGTTTCGCCGCGGCTTTGGCCCGCGTCGTCCGGCGCGCGATCATATGGGTCGCGCGTCTGGGGCTCTGCCCCTGGCCTGAGGGCTCCTTCGGAGTATTTCAGTCCAGAAGAAGGGCATGGACGGCGACGGCTGGCTTGCCTAAGGAGCGTTCATGAGAGACCGCCCTGATATCCTGTGCATCGGATCTGTCCTTTGGGACATTATCGGACGCACCGATCTGCCCATGAGTGCCGGCAACGACAAGCCCGGCCGCATCACCCGTTTGCCCGGCGGGGTGGCGCTGAATATCGCCATGACATTAGTGGGGCAGGGGCTGCGGCCTTCGCTGTTGAGCGTCGTAGGAGACGATGCGGCGGGCACCGCGCTGCTGGTCGAATGCGCGCGGATGGGGATCGAGGTGGATCACGTTCTGGTCGATCACGATTTGCCGACCGATCAATACATGGCCATCGAGGCGCAGGGAAACCTGCTGGCGGCGCTCGCGGATGCGCAGTCGCTGGAAACCGCGGGCGCGCGCATTCTGGCACCGCTGGAAAACGGTGGCCTAGCTAATGTCGATGCGCCATGGATGGGTCCAATGGCAATTGACGGGAACCTGACACTCGATCTGCTGACCGAGATTGCGGCCAGCCCTCTTTTTGCCCATGCGGACCTGCGTCTCGCCCCGGCCTCGCCTGGCAAAGCCGAACGACTGAGGCCCTTCCTGTCCCATCATGGCGCCACGATCTATGTGAATGCCGAGGAGGCCGGTCTGATCTCGGGTGCCGCGACCCATTGCGCTGAAACCGGAGCCGAGGCGCTGCTAAAGGCGGGTGCACGTCGGGTGCTGGTTACAGATGGCGGAAGGCTGGCCGTTGATGCGACACCAGAACGGACGTTGTCGCTTTCCCCGCCCAAAATCACTCCACGCCGGATCACCGGGGCAGGGGACACATTCATGGCGGCTCATATTGCCGCCGAAATCCGTGGCGATACACCAGAGGCCGCCTTGGCCCATGCTCTGTCGACCGCCGCCACCTATGTTGCGGGATAGTTCAATGACCCCTGATCTTCTGACCATGTCACCCGAAGTGGCCAAGGCACTGGCACTAAATGCCCCGGTTGTGGCGCTGGAAAGCACCATCATCACCCATGGGATGCCATACCCTCAGAACCTCGAAACCGCCCGCCGGGTGGAGGACGAGCTGCGCGCTGCGGGTGCGGTTCCGGCGACCATCGCGATCCTGTCAGGTCGTTTGCATGTCGGCCTTACCGCACAGGAACTGGAGGAGCTCGCGCAGGCCGAGGATGTTATGAAGCTCAGCCGGGCCGATCTGGCCGTTGCCATGGCCACGGGCCAGACGGGGGCGACGACTGTCGCCGCCACGATGATCGCGGCGAAGCTGGCAGGGATTGGCGTTTTCGCAACAGGCGGAATAGGCGGCGTTCACATTGGCGCGGAAGACAGCTTTGACATTTCTGCCGACCTCATGGAACTGGCGCAGACCCCTGTGACCGTTGTCGCAGCCGGAGCCAAGGCCATTCTGGACATACCGAAAACACTGGAGGTCTTGGAAACCCAGGGTGTACCGGTCATCACCTTTGGACAGGATGAGTTTCCGGCCTTCTGGTCGCGCAGTTCGGGCTTGAAATCGCCTTTGCGCCTGGATGACGCAAGCGCCATTGCAGCCAGTGCCCTGATGCGCGCGCGCCTTGGCCTGCCCGGTGGCCAACTGGTGGCCAACCCGATTCCCGAAGCGGATGAAATCGCGGCCCAGACACTTGCGCCGATCATCGCTCAGGCGCAATCCGAAGCCAATGCACAAGGGTTTGCGGGCAAGGCAGTAACACCCTTCCTGCTGCAACGCATTTTCGAACTGACCAACGGAAGGTCACTCGAGGCCAATATCGCCTTGGTTCTGAACAATGCGCGTCTGGCTGCGGCAATTGCCCACGCCATGGTCGCAAAGGATTGAACACACTCTCTTGTTTGGCGCGAAACGCACCCTTAGTAACAGGTAAGACAGTTTCTTCAGGGACGACCGGCAAGAATGGAATTGCCCGAACCACCACCGCCGCCCCGGCGCGGCTGGATATCTTCACTACAGGCCAGTTTCCTGACCGGTCTTGTGGTGATTGCGCCCATTGGCCTGACCGCCTGGTTGATCTGGTCCATCATAGGCTGGATCGATTCATGGGTTCTGCCGTTTTTGCCCGACGCCTATAACCCGGCGCTGCTGATCCGGAACTACTTCAATATCGATGTCGATATCCGCGGCATTGGCGTGGGTATGTTCCTGCTGTTCACGATCATCGTTGGCTGGATTGCCAAGGGGCTGATCGGGCGGTCGCTGATCCGCACATCTGAAACCATTGTTTTGTCGATCCCTGGTGTGCGCTCGCTCTATTCCGGTCTGAAGCAGATCACCGAAACCGTTCTGGCGCAGTCAAAGGGGTCTTTCGACAAGGCCTGTCTGGTGGAGTATCCGCGAAAAGGCATTTGGGCGATTGCCTTCATTTCGACCGATGCGAAGGGTGAGATTGCCGACAGTCATGACAAACACATGATTTCTGTCTTCCTCCCAACCACGCCAAACCCGACCTCGGGCTTCCTGCTGTTCCTGCCGAAGGAAGATGTGCAGATCCTGAAGATGTCGGTCGAGGATGCGGCGAAGCTGGTGATCTCGGCGGGGCTTGTCTACCCAAGCACCGGCGACAAGGATGGCGACCGAATCCCAGATGAGGCGGAAGTGGTCGAGGTGGAGGGCACGGCAGCCAGCCTGCTGACGCAACCGACCGAGGCGCAAACCACGCCCGACCGGCGCACCGAAGACGCCTAACTCACCAACATTTCCGGGTTTTGCCGATCTGTCGGGGCAGGGGGGTTGCATTCCCCCCGCCACTGCCTTAATGGCGCGCTTACTTCACAGGCAGAGGCGGGCCCTCGGGGGAGACATCCCTGAAAGGTCCACCGGTTGGGTTCAGTCCCTAAACCTCTGCCAAGGCGCAAACCGGAAAAGGATACTAGGACATGGCGCTTCCTGATTTCACCATGCGTCAGCTGCTTGAAGCTGGCGTTCACTTCGGCCACCAGACGCAACGCTGGAACCCCCGTATGGGCGAGTTCATCTATGGCGAGCGCAATGGCATCCACATTCTCGACCTGACGCAGACCGTTCCGATGCTGGACCAGGCCTTGCAGGTCGTGCGCGAAACCGTCGCCAAGGGCGGCAGCATCCTGTTCGTCGGCACCAAGCGTCAGGCACAAAAGCCCGTCGCCGAAGCGGCTGAGCGTTGCGCGCAGTACTACATGAACCACCGCTGGCTTGGCGGCACGCTGACCAACTGGAAAACCGTGTCCAACTCGATCTCTCGCCTGAAGCAGATCGACGAAGCCATGGAAAACGGGCTGGAAGGTCTGACCAAGAAAGAGCGTCTTGGCATGGAACGTGACCAGGCGAAGCTTCAGGCCTCGCTTGGCGGCATCCGCGAAATGGGCGGCCTGCCCGACCTGATCTTCGTCATCGACGTCAAGAAAGAGGATCTGGCGATCCTCGAAGCCAAGAAATTGGGCATCCCGGTTGTGGCCGTGGTCGACACCAACTGTTCGCCCGATGGCGTAGACTACATCATCCCCGGCAACGACGACGCGGCACGTGCGATCTCGCTCTACTGCGATCTGGTTTCCCGCGCGGCGCTGGACGGCATGACCGCCCAGATGGAAGGCGCAGGCGTTGACCTGGGCGCTCTGGAAGAAGGCAGCGTTGAAGAAGCCCTGACCGGCGAAACCCAAGCAGAGGCAGAAGCCCCCGCCGAGGAAGCCGCAGAAGGCTGATCTGCCTTCACGCATCTGACACATGGACCGGCTAATGGCCGGTCCTATCCATATCCCGAATAAAGGAGCAGACCGATGGCAATTACCGCTGCAATGGTCAAAGAGCTGCGCGAAGCCACCGCCGCAGGCATGATGGACGCCAAGAAGGCCCTGGTTGAAACCAATGGCGATTTCGACGCCGCAGTTGACTGGCTTCGCACCAAGGGTCTGGCGAAAGCCGCCAAGAAATCCGGCCGTGTTGCCGCCGAGGGCCTGGTGGCCGTCGCTGTCGAGGGCGGCGTTGGCGTCGCTGTCGAGGTGAACTCGGAAACCGACTTCGTTGCCAAGAACGCCGAATTCCAGAAGATGGTTGGCGCAATCGCGGGCGCCGCAACCGGCGTGGCAGATGTCGAGGCGCTGGCCGCAGCCGATCTCGGTGGCAAGACCGTCGCTGACACGCTGACCGACAAGATCGCCACCATCGGCGAGAACATGACCCTGCGCCGCATGGCCCGCATCGAAGGCGACACTGTTGTGACCTATGTCCACAACGCCGCTGCCACCGACATGGGTAAAATCGGCGTTCTGGTCGCGCTGACCGGCGGTGATGAGGCGCTTGGCAAGCAGATCGCGATGCACATCGCCGCTGTTAACCCCGCCGCCCTTGACGAAGGTGACATGGACCCGGCCGTGGTCGAAAAGGAACGTCAGATCCAGATCGACATCGCCCGTGAATCCGGCAAGCCGGAAGCCGTGATCGAGAAGATGATTGAAGGCCGCATGAAGAAATTTGTGGCCGAGTCGACTCTTCTGAACCAGGCGTTCGTGATCAACCCCGATCTGACCGTCGGTGCCGCTGCGTCCGAGGCCGGCGCAACCGTGACTGGTTTCGTTCGCATCGAAGTGGGCGAAGGCATCGAGAAGAAAGAAGAAGACTTCGCAGCTGAGGTTGCGAAGGCTGCCCAGGGCTAAGGCCCATGGAAGAGGGGCAGGGGTGTTGGGAGGCGCCCCTGTCACCTGAACTAAAAAAAGCGGTGCTGCGAGGGACAAAGTTGCAGCACCGCTTTTTCTTTCGTTGCCGCGCAAACCTGATTGGGGATGGGCAGGCGCGGGATCAGGGATCTAGAGTTTTTGATCTCAGCACCCTGACGAACTGGACCGCCAGGCCGGAAATGTTCCTGACGGTCCGATGCTCCTGACCGAAGAAATCTCAGCCATCACTCACGGAACTTGAGTAAAGTGACGCAAAGTCATCCCGTGGGAAAGTAAGGAATCCTTTACCTTATCGGCTGAATATTCCCGTTAAGAGAGCTGAGTCCCCGGATCGACGATGAAAATCTGGTTTAGAACCGAGGCTTTGCGCACAGCCTGGGCCGTCGTTTCCACCCCGAGAGATTCCCGCGCGCCGCGCAAATGCTTGTCCACCGTGGCGACCTTTCGACCAAGCAGCAAGGCGATGTCGCGCACCGATTTACCGTCGGCCACAAGCTCCAATACCTCAGACTGCCGAGGCGTCAGTATCCGGCTTTGACCGGTCGCGGGAAGCTGAGTGATTGCCAGATGGGCCACCTGGTTAATGATCTCCAGCTCTTCTCCTTTGTCTTCCCACAGCGCATCCACGTCATTCTGGGTCATGCCAGCGCGCGCGACGAGCCCGATCCCGGCGGCCGAACGTTTGATCGCCATCGGAAAGGAAATCGTGTACCCGCAGGTGATCCCGAACCGCTTGTTCAGCGCCATCAGCTCTCTTCGAGTTGCACCGAGGGGCGTGTTATCCGGGTCATCCCACATGTACCGCCAGCTGATCGCACCGACATTGCGCGACGCCCATTTCATCATCGGCGCATCCCGAAACAGACCATGACCGATATAGGCCTCGATATACTCTGACGGGTAGTTTGTGAGGATCAGCGCGTCCTCGGGATTGGTCAGCGACTGTGCCGATTGAAAACACGTATAGGCATAGATCAGACGGTCAAAACCGTAGCTCTGCATCAGTTTGGTGTGATATTCCCAAAGCTCCTCAACTGTCCGAGCCTTGAGATAGGGCATTAACGATTTCATAGAGCAGCTCCGCGTTCGTTTTCACGAAAGCGCGTACAGACAGAACGGGGCTTGCCCTGTATCAGGCAGCTCAAAAAGTCGCGTATCATGATATTCCCCAAAATCAGACACTAGAATAGTCTGCTAACTTTCAAGCTGTCGAGCGCAATTTCACATGAAATCAGAGTGTTGTGGAATGCGAGATCCAGATGCCGCTCAAGATCGGCGGTTCTTTGCGCGATCGTTGGAAGGGGAAATGTAAGGCGCGTGCATTAAGTAGTCTGCGGAGGGGTCTGTTTTTACAAGTTTTATTGGCAAAGGCCGACCGTGCAGGTCAGCCACGGCTTAACACCATATTTAACATAATCATGATTACAGGCGCAATTGATCTGCGCAGCGAACGTGTTCCAAGACCCGCATCCAGATCTTAACCCAATGCGTAGCCTGCCCCACGGACAGTTCGGATCGGATCCGTATCGCTGGATGCCGTTTTTAAGGCTTTTCTCAATCGTCCCACGTGCACGTCAACAGTACGGCTATCAACATAGATATCCCGGCCCCACACGCGGTCCAAAAGCTGTTCACGAGACCAAACCCGGCCCGGTCGTTCCATGAAAGCCGTCAGCAAGCGGAATTCTGTTGGTCCGAGCGACACTTGCTGCCCGTTGCGATAGACACGGTGTTCTTCCATATCCAGCAAGATGTCTTCGAAAGTCAGATGTTCGCCCACAGCTGCTGGCCGCGTGCGACGCAGCTGGGTGCGCAGTCGGGCCAAAAGCTCGGCCACGGAATACGGTTTTACCACGTAGTCATCTGCCCCGGTCTCCAGGCCACGCACCCGGTCCACCTCCTCCGAGCGCGCAGAAAGCATGATCACCGGGATTTTGCGTGTTTCATCCGCAGCCTTGAGCTGCCGGCACACCTCGATGCCCGAAACATTGGGCAGCATCCAGTCCAGAACAATCACGTCCGGCGGGGTTTCGCGGGCCATGACAAGTGCCTCGTCCCCTGCCCCCGCAGAAATGACCGCGTAGCCTTCGGCGCGGATATTGTAGGCCAGCACCTCGCGTTGCGCGGGTTCGTCCTCGACAATCAGGACAAGAGGCTCACCAGCCATGGCTCATTCCTCCCCGGCACCCAAATCATGGGAAGACTGATCACCCTTTTCTCGTTCATCATCAGGGTATTCACCTGTTGTCAGGTAGATCACCTGTTCGGCGATATTGGTGACATGATCGCCCATCCGCTCGATGTTCTTGGCCATGAAGTGAAGATGCATGCAGGTGGTGATGTTGCGTGGATCTTCCATCATGAAGGTCAGGTATTCGCGGAACAGCGCGGAATACATCTGGTCAACTTCCACGTCCCGTTCGCGCACATCGGCGGCCAGGTCGGCATCGCGCTGGATATAGGCGTCCAGCGCGTCTTTCAACATCAGCTCCACCTGACGGGCCATGCGGCGCAGCCCGGCACCAGATCCGTTGATCTGCTGCATCTGCATGATGACCCCTGCCCGCTTGGCCATGTTCTTTGCATAGTCACCGATCCGTTCCAGGCTGGCGGCCAGACGGAAGACTGTCAGAACGGTCCGCAGATCGCCTGCGGTTGGCTGACGAAGGGCGATGATCAGCGCGGCTTCCTCGTTCAGGCGCTCTTCCAGCTCGTCAATGACCTTGTCAGCTTTGCGGACTTTCTTCGCCAGTTCCTCATCGCGCGTTTCAAGCGCCGTGGTGGCGTCAACAATCGCTTCTTCGACCAACCCGCCCATTTTCATGATCAGGGCTTGGATCGCCTCTAGGTCCCGGTCGAAGGATGCAACGATATGTGATTTGTTTTCCATGGGTTACAGCTCTTTCCTCAACCGATACGGCCGGTGATGTAGGATTCCGTGCGCGAGTCTTTGGGGTTGGTGAAGATCTGGCTGGTATCGCCAAATTCAACCAACTCTCCCAAGTGGAAGAACGCGGTTTTCTGGCTGACACGGGCCGCCTGCTGCATCGAGTGGGTCACGATCACAACCGAGAAGCGCGCGCGCAATTCGTCGATCAGTTCCTCGACCTGCGCGGTCGCAATCGGGTCGAGCGCTGAACATGGCTCATCCATCAGCAGCACTTCCGGGCTGGTTGCCACAGCCCGCGCAATGCATAGGCGCTGCTGCTGCCCCCCGGACAGACCGGTTCCCGGCGCGGTCAGACGATCCTTGACTTCCCCCCACAACGCAGCGCGGCGAAGGGATTTCTCAACGATTTCATCCAGTTCCGCTTTGTTCCTCGCAAGCCCGTGAATACGGGGGCCATAGGCAACATTGTCATAGATCGACTTGGGAAATGGGTTCGGTTTCTGGAAAACCATTCCGACCTTGGCACGCAACTGCACAGGATCAACCTTGGCATCATAGATATCTTCGCCATCCAGCAGGATATCCCCTGTCACCCGACAAATATCAATTGTGTCGTTCATCCGGTTTAGGCAGCGCAGAAAGGTCGATTTCCCGCAGCCCGAGGGGCCGATGAAGGCAGTGACGGTCTTGTCCTGGATGCTAACATCCACGCCCTTGATGGCGTGGGTGTCACCATAGAACACGTCCACCCCATTGGCTGCGATTTTCAGGTCTTTGTCGTCCACGGCGCGCTCCACCATTCGCATATCGTTCATGTCTTCCATCCCCGGGCTTACCAGCGGCGTTCAAAGCGGCGGCGCAGGATCACGGCCATCGCGTTCATGAATATCAAGAACACAAGCAGCACGATTGTTGCCCCCGAGGCACGTTCTACAAAAGCCGGGTCCGAGCGCTGTGTCCAGTTATAGACCTGCACCGGCAGGGCCGATGTCGGGTCGAAAAATCCTTCTGGCGGCGCACCCGGGAACTCCCGGACGAACGCGACCATGCCAATGAGCAGCAGGGGCGCGGTTTCGCCAAGCGCTTGCGCCAGCCCGATAATGGTGCCGGTCAGAATGCCGGGGGCAGCCAGGGGCAGCACGTGATGAAACACCGACTGCATCTTCGAGGCCCCAAGGCCAAGGGCCGCATCCCGGATCGAGGGCGGCACGGCGCGCAGGGACGCGCGGGTCGCGATGATGATCGTCGGCAGGGTCATCAGCGTCAGCACAAGACCACCCACAATTGGGGCCGATTGCGGCAGGCCAGCAAAGTTGATGAAGATCGCAAGGCCCAGAATACCGAAGACGATGGACGGAACCGCGGCGAGGTTCGAGATATTCACTTCGATCGCATCGGTGAAGCGGTTCTGGGGCGCGAATTCCTCAAGGTAGATCGAGGCAGCAACGCCAATCGGCAGAGCCAGCACCAGCACAACGATCATCATGTAGAAAGAGCCCAGAATGGCGATGCCAAGACCGGCTGCTTCTGGCCGTTGATCCGACGCATCCGGCCCGGTGATGAAGGCCCAGTTGAACCGGGTCTCGATCATCCCGGCTTCTGCCATACGGTCGGCCAGCAGAAGTTGCGCGGGGCTGACATTGCTGTCGCGCTCTGCGCTTTCAAGCGTCACGCGACCCTTGAAGTAGCCGTCGATCCTGCCACCGGCCAGCATCTCGAGCGTAACGGTTTCACCGACCATCTCCGGGTTCGCCAGAACCAGGGCGCGCAGCTGCGCAGGGGCTTCCTGGCTGATCATGGCCATCAGGTCGCGGGGGGTTACGCCCTCCATCGAGATCCCCTGCCCTTGCAGATGCTGTTGCAGCGCCTGCGCCAGCAAAGGGGCATAGCCAAAGGTCGTGACACGCGCCATTTCAGCCGGGTCGCGGTTGCCGGCGGGGTCGAGCCGCGCTTCGGCCAGTTCCACCGGGATGGTGATATAGGTCTGCCGGAAGGCACTTGCGCCGTTGCTGACGATCGAGATCACCAGCAGGATCAGGGCCAGAACACCGACCGAGATCGCGGCGAACCCATAGGCGCGAAACCGGGCTTCACTACGGTTGCGCCGCTTCACGCGGTCTGAAGTTGCATAAAGCGAGCTTTTTGGCGGCACGGGTATGGACGCATCGGTCATTCGTATTCTTCCCGGTATTTGCGCACGATATAGAGGGCGAGGATATTAAGCCCGAGCGTGATGGCGAAGAGCGTCAGGCCGAGCGCAAAGGCCACAAGCGCCTCGGGGCTGGAAAAGTCGGTATCGCCGGTCAGCTGACCTACGATCTTAACCGTGACAGTGGTCATTGCCTCGAACGGGTTGAGGCTGAGCGTCGCCGCGGCGCCTGCCCCCATGACCACGATCATGGTTTCGCCAATGGCGCGGCTGGCGGCCAGAAGGACAGCCCCCATGATGCCGGGCAATGCCGCAGGCAGGATCACCTGCTTGACCGTTTCCGATTGCGTCGCGCCAAGCCCGTAGCTGCCATCGCGCAAGGATTGCGGAACCGAGTTGATGATGTCGTCAGACAGCGACGATACGAACGGGATCAACATGATCCCCATGACGATACCCGCGGTCATGACAGAAGAAGACGAGGTTCCGAGCCCAAGGGGTTGCGCAAAGTAGTCTCGCAGCATCGGACCGACGGTAATCAGGGCGAAAAGACCGTAGACGATGGTCGGAATACCAGCCAGAACCTCGATCATCGGCTTGGCAAATCCGCGCAAGCGGCGACCGGCATATTCCGCCAGATAGATCGCGGAAAACAGACCCACCGGAACCGCGACCAAAAGCGCGATAAAGGTGATATAGAGCGTCCCCCAGAGAAGCGGCAACAGCCCGAGGTGAGAGCCACCTTCGAATGACGGGATCCACTCGGTCCCGAAAAAGAACTCACGCGCGGGATAGAGATGAAAGAAGTCTCGCGTCTCCAGCACCATCGACAGCACAATGCCGACGGTGGTCAGGATGGCGATGGTCGAGGCCAGGATCAGGATCGACAAAACCGCGCGTTCCACCGTGTTGCGGGCGCGGAAATCCTTGTGGGTACGGCTGTAAGCGTAACCCAGACCAAGCGCAGCAAGGATTAGGACCGCTGCCGCCATCAAGGCGATGCCGGTATTCTGAAGCGTTCGGTAGCTTTGCGCGGCGGCCAGCACATCTGCGCTGACATCATTGCCTAGCGCTACGCCGATCTCTCCAAGCAATTCCCGGACATCAGCCGTGTCGGCCTGCAGATCCCGCGCTTCGTCGCCAGTCATGCCCCCTTGCTCCACGGCCAGATCCAGGCCGTCCGCCACACGGCGCACATCGGTCATGATCAGACTAAGCTCGCCCGCGCTTTGCGCTGCATCAGAGGGGATTAGCTGTGTAACCTGCCGTTGAATGATCGCAGGCTGGACAAGTAGCCAGACCACCATGACCAGCAAGGCAGGAACGACGGAGGTCAGAAAGACATTCATGCCGTAATAATTCGGCAGCGAATGCAGGACGCGAATATCGCCCCCCGCACTGCTGACCGCACGCCAGCGGCCAAGAACGTAGCCGACGGAACCAAGGGCGAGCACGGCCAGGATGATCCAGATCAGGGGCATATCGGTCTTTCAGATCCGTTTAGTCAGGAAAACGGGGCGCCCTGAACAAATCAGGCCGCCCCGCAGAATGGTCAGGGGATTACATATCGCCCATGGTCACACGCTCGGCGACAATGCGCTGCGTCTCGGCCAGTTCCGGGTCAGAGACCAGACCGTAGGCTGCCAGCGGGCCCCAGGGGCCTGCGATGTCGTCAGACACGAAGAAGTCCGCGTATTCCTGCAGGCCAGGGATCACGTCGAGATGTGCTGCCTTGATGTAGAAGTACAGCGGGCGCGACACGGGGTATTCACCCGATGCAATGGACTCGGTCGAGGGAACCACGCCATTCATGGTGGCAACCTGAAGAACGCTGGTGTTGTTCTGATAGAAGCTCAGGCCGAACACACCGATGCCTTCGGGGTTTGCAGTGATCCGGGCCAAGGTTTCAGTGTAGTCACCGTCGATGTCGACAGACACGCCGTCACCGCGGATCGCCATGCAAGCCTCTTCGGCTGCGTCTTCGTCACCACCGTTGATTTCCATGATTGCAGCCATGGCGCCAGTGTCTTCACAGCCCTGAAGGATCACACGTTCGTCGAACACTTCGCGGGTGCCGTGACGGGTGCCGGGGATGAAAGCGGCGATGGCCTGATCAGCAAGACCGTCGCGAACCTGGCTCCAGTTGGTGTTCGGGTTGGCGACCATGGCGCCATCGACGGGCAGTTCAGCGGCCAGGGCCAGGTACCAGTCAGCCGGGGTGAACTCGAAGGAGTTGCCGTTGATGTCGGAGGCGAAGACGATGCCGTCATAGCCGATGCGCACTTCGATGATGTCAGTCACACCATTGGCGGCGCAGGTCTCGATTTCGGAGGGACGGATCGAGCGGGACGCGTTTGCGATATCGGTGGTGTTCTCGCCGACACCCTCGCAGAAACGGCGCAGACCGGTCGAAGAACCGCCGGATTCCACAACCGGGGTCGGGAAGTCGAAGTTTTCACCAAAGGCTTCGGCAACGATGGTGGCATAAGGCAGAACGGTCGAGGAGCCCGCGATCTGGACGTTGTCGCGGCCCTGGGCAGCGGCGGAGGTGGCGGACACGGCGGCCAGCGCGAGGGCGGACACGGTCAGCTTTGCGAAAGACATGTTGGATTTCTCCGTTTGGTTTTCCTGTCGGAACGCGGTCTGTCGCGCTCTCAGGGGCCATCTATCGGCTGCGCGCTATGCTTTTGTGACAGCTGCGTAACGGTTTTATGACAGTGTAGATCTCAGGGGATTTGTTGGCGTGTCCGGATTAAATGAAATCAATCACTTAATGGCAGGCGCCCCAAAAATTATTCCGTTACACTTGCTGCGTGTCACAGATCACGCGTGTTTTCCCTTCTCAAGCATCCTCTGCATTACGTGATTCCCAAACCGCTAAGGAATCGATTCTCTTGCAAAGCGCGCCCGAGAAGATCAGAACCTGCCGCGACGGATGCAAAAGGGAAAGACCATGGGCAATTTCGAGCGCTTTCTGACGATCTGGGTGGCTCTGGCCATGGTGGGCGGCATCCTGTTGGGCATCGTCGCGCCCTCGTTGATCTTTGCGATATCGGTGGCAGAGGTGGCCTCGGTCAATCTTGTTGTCGCGGTGCTGATCTGGGCGATGGTCTATCCGATGATGGTTGGTGTCGATCCGTCCTCATTGAAAGGGGTCGCACGTCAGCCCACGGGATTGATCATCACGCTGGCCGTGAACTGGCTGATCAAACCGTTCACCATGGCGGCGCTTGCCGTTTTGTTCTTTGAGACTGTCTTTGCGCCCTGGATCGAGCCGGAAGATGCCAGCCAGTACATCGCGGGCCTGATCCTGCTTGGGGCCGCGCCGTGTACGGCCATGGTCTTTGTCTGGTCGCAACTGACCAAGGGGGATGAGACCTATACGCTGGTACAGGTCAGCGTGAATGACGTGATCATGGTCTTCGCCTTCGCGCCGATTGTGGCCTTCCTGCTTGGCGTCACCGATATTGTCGTACCCTGGCAGACATTGCTGCTGTCGGTTGTTCTCTATGTCGTCCTGCCTCTTGTAGCTGGCCTGATAACCCGCGCGCGCCTTGGATCACCAGCGGCCATCGAACTGTTCAAAGAACAGGTGAAACCCTGGTCGGTTATGGGTTTGATCGTCACTGTCGTGATCCTTTTTGCCCTGCAAGGACAGACGATCCTGGATCGCCCAATGATCATTGCGCTGATTGCGGTGCCGATCCTGCTGCAGAGCTATGGCATCTTCGCGCTGGCCTATGGTGCGGCCTATCTCATGAAGGTCCCGCACCGGGTTGCAGCCCCGTGCGCGATGATTGGCACGTCGAACTTCTTCGAACTGGCGGTTGCCGTCGCCATCAGCCTGTTTGGCCTTCAATCGGGGGCAGCGCTGGCCACTGTTGTTGGCGTTCTGGTCGAGGTTCCGGTGATGCTGTCGCTGGTCGCCTTCGCCAACCGCACACGCGGGCGCTTTGCCTAAGCCTTAGCGGGGCAGCACAACCGTAAAGGTGCTCCCCTTGCCCTTCTCACTAGCAATGCGCAGCCGCCCACGATGGCGGTTGATGATATGCTTGACGATCGCCAACCCAAGTCCCGTGCCACCCATTTCACGACTGCGGTGTGAATCGATCCGATAAAACCGTTCTGTCAGGCGCGGAAGATGCATCGAGTCGATGCCCTCGCCCCGGTCGATCACCTCAACCCGAACGACCGGCCCGCGCATGGACCCCCTGCCCTCACCGGTTTCCAGCCGCACCGTTACAGGCCGCCCCCTACCGCCGTATTTCAGGGCGTTCTCGGTCAGGTTGGTAAACACTTGCGTCAGCTGATCCCGGTCCCCCCGGATCAGGTAGGTGCCCGGTTCAGTCACTAAATCCAGCGCGCTGCCCTGTTCCTCTGCCTGAGGGCGCAGCGTGGTCAGCACGCCGGAAATCACATCGCTCAAATCCACGTCCTCAGACGGACGTACCCGTTCTTCCGATTCAACCCGGGAAAGCGACAGCAGATCACCCACCAAGCGGTTCATGCGGAGCGCCTGTTGCTCCATGATCTCCAGAAAGCGGTCGCTGGCGGATGCATCGTCTCTGGCAGGGCCACGCAGGGTTTCGATGAATCCCAGAACAGCGGTTAAAGGCGACCGCAGTTCGTGGCTGACATTCGCCACGAAATCGCGCCGCATCTCTTCGGCTTCACGTAAATGGGTGATGTCGGTGAAATGCAGCAGGACGCCGGGCTGCCCGGCATCAATGGCTCCTATTGGCGATACCTTGACCCGAAACTGGGTTTCGCCTGTCTGATCGGATTTCACATAGCGGGTTTCCGAGGGCGGGTTGCCTCTCAGGACGCTGTCGATCTCTCCCAGCAACGCCGGTTGCCGCAGGGCGGTGATATAGCTGCGGCCCCTGACCCAGCCTCCAAAAAGGGCCTCGGTCGCGGGGTTGATCAGCTCAATCATACCGTCCGAGCCGATGAACAACATCGGGTCGGGCACGGCGTTCAAGGCTGCGGTCAGCGTATTGCGGGCCATATGGGTCCCCCCAAGCGGACAAGTCTTGCCCGCCTAACCGGTGCAAGGCCGATTCGACAACAGGTCCTCGGTCAGACCGTTGCTGCCGCCGCCGCGCATCCAGCCGCGAAATCCGCCTTCAGGATCTCAATATCCTCAATGCCGACGGACACACGGAAGAAACCTTCGGTGATCCCGATGGCCTCACGCTCCGCCACAGGAACCAGCCTGTGCGACGAGGTGGCAGAATGACTGACCGTGGTGCCGACATCGCCAAGTGTTGGGGCAAACGCCATGTCGGGCATGGCACGGATCATCGCGTTCGCGGCAGCTCGTCCGCCCTCGACCTCAAAGCTGACCATGTTGCCAAACTGTCTGTTCAGCAGATGCGCGGCGCGGGCGTGATCGGGGTGATCCGCACGCCCCGGATAGACCACGCGTTTGACGCCCGGCAGGGTCGCAAGATAATCGGCCAGCAGCGCCGCGTTGTCCTGCGATTTCTCATAGCGCAGGTCGAAAGTGTAAATCCCCCGTTCGGCCAGCCAGCAGTCATGCGGGGACGGCGTCGCGCCCATGGTGATCCAGAAAACTTTCATCTTTTCCGCAATCTCCGGATCGCGCGCAGAGACGTAGCCAAGGGTCACATCCGCATGGCCAGCCAGCAATTTCGTCACAGAATGGATGACGATATCTGCCCCATGATCGAAAGGCCTGTAGGCCGTGGGCGTGGTAAAGGTGTTGTCGACCGCCAGCAAAATGCCCTTGTCCCGGCAGAGCGCTGCGATGCCCTCCATATCGGCAATGGCAAGCGTCGGGTTGGCCATGACCTCGACCAGGATCATCTTCGTCTCTGGCCGGATCGCGGCGGTCACGGCCTCCACACTCCCGGTATCGACCAGCGACGTGGCAATTCCGAACCGCGGCAGATCCTGCGTCATCATCCGAAGCGACCGGCCATAGAGCTGATCGCCGCCAATCACATGGTCGCCCTGAGAGAGCAGCCCCATAAGAGCGGTGCCAACAGCAGCCATGCCCGAGGCGCAGATGATCCCCCCCTGCCCGCCTTCCAGCATGTCGATTTTGGCGGTCAGCAGATCGGCGTTCGGGTGGCCCTCGCGGCTATAGGTGTAGCCGTGCTCCTTGCCCTCGTACTGGCCTTCCAGCTGATCGGGGCTTTCCGAAGAATAGACCACCGAGGGCTGAATGGGCGTCACGACCGGGCGGCTCACCCCCGGTTCCAGCGGCATGCGGCGGACGAGAGTCTTGGGCAGGTTGGAACCGTCGGTCATGGGACACCTATGTGAAGGATTGGAAGCAAAGCTGACCTAAATTCAACCGACCAGAAAGGTCAAGCCCGACGCTACGGCCGGGCTTGTGTTGAATGTCGCGATTTAGGTCAGCAAACCTTACGGACGTGTCGTGCCATCGCCCGTGACAAGGTATTTGAACGAGGTCAGCTGTTCCGCCCCGACCGGTCCGCGCGCATGCATCTTTCCAGTGGCGATCCCGATTTCTCCGCCCATCCCAAACTCACCGCCATCGGCGAACTGGGTCGAGGCATTGCGCATCAGGATCGAGCTGTCGAGCCGTTGGAAGAACCGTGCTGCGGCCTCATCATCCTCGGTCAGGATGCTTTCCGTATGGCTGGAGCCATGGCGACGAATATGGGCAATCGCGGCGTCGACATCGTCCACCACCTTTGCGGCAATGATCATGTCGAGGAACTCCTTGCCGTAATCGTCATCGCTGGCCGCTGTTACGCCTTCGATGGCTTGCAACGCTGCGTCCCCGCGCACCTCGACGCCTGCATCCAGCAGCGCCCTGACAACGCCTTGCCCGATCGTGTCCAGCACGTCGCGGTGGATCAGCAGGCATTCCGCCGCGCCGCAAATCCCCGTCCTCCGGGTCTTGGCGTTCAGCACGACGTTCAGCGCCTTCACAGGGTCCGCCGCCTTGTCGATATAGACGTGGCAGATACCTTCGAGATGGGCGAAAACCGGCACCCGCGCCTCGCGCTGGACCAGCCCCACCAGCCCCTTACCACCGCGCGGAACAATGACATCCACCGTATCGGTCATGGTCAGCAGTTCCTTGACCGCAGCCCGATCCCGCGTCGGCACCAGTTGCACCGCGTCCTCGGGCAGACCCGCAGCGCGCAGACCGTCCTTCAGGCACTCCGTCAGCAGGCCGGAGCTGTGAAAGCTCTCCGAGCCACCGCGCAGGATCACCGCGTTGCCGGATTTGAGGCACAGCGCGCCCGCATCCGCCGTCACATTGGGGCGGCTTTCGTAGATCACGCCGATGACGCCAAGGGGCGTGCGTACGCGCTGGATGTGCAGACCCGAGGGCATGTCCCACTCCGTCATGACCGCGCCAACCGGGTCGGCCTGCGCCGCCACGGCCTGTAGGCCCTTCACAACGCCTTCAATCCGCGCCTCGTCCAGCATCAGCCGGTCAAGCATGGCCGCAGAGAGCCCCTTTTCCCGGCCAAACGTCATGTCCTTCTCATTGGCGGTAATGATCTCTGCCCGCCGCGCCCACACGGCATCAGCGGCCGCGTTCAGCGCCTGAGTTTTCTGCTCGGCTGGCGCAAAGGCCAACTCCGCAGCAGCCGCTTTTGCGCGGGTGCCCATCTCGGCCATGAGGGCGGGGATGTTGGACTGGTCGGTCATGTGTGCCTCCGATTAGGGGGAATTTTGAAGATGTTCGAAGAAGAAAGGTTAAAGCGCCATGTCGTCACGATGGATCAAGGCGGCACGGCCCGGATATCCCAGGATTGGTTCGATCTCTGCCGATTGGTGCCCTGCGATGGCGGCAGCCTCGTCCGAGGTATAGCGGATCAGACCCAGGCCAAGCCGCGCGCCGTCGGGGCCTTCCACGGCCACGGGGTCGCCGCGCAGGAACCGGCCAGAAACCGCAGTGACCCCGGCAGGCAAGAGCGACTTTCCCCGGCCAAGCGCCGCAACAGCACCCGCATCAAGCCGCACCGTGCCCTTTGGCTTCATCGCGGCAATCCAGTGCTTGCGCGCGGTCTGCGGATCCTGAGTTGCCGTGAACCAAGTGGCGTTCGCACCATTTTCCAATGCTGTCAGAGGGTTGAGAACCGATCCCTCCGTAATCGCCATGGCACAACCCGCGGCGGTTGAGGTCCGCGCAGCCATCAGTTTGGTCTTCATCCCACCCTTGGACAAGCCCGACCCTGCATCACCCGCCATTGCCTCGATCTCGGGCGTGATCGCCGGGATAACATCATAACGGGTGGCCGACGGATCATCCTTGGGATTGCCGGAATAGAACCCGTCTACATCCGACAACAGGACCAGCTGATCGGCAGCGACCATCGCGGCCATGTTGGCGGCAAGACGGTCATTGTCGCCATAGCGGATTTCATCCGTGGCGATGGTGTCATTCTCGTTCACGATCGGCAGCACGCCAAGGCCAAGCAGGGTGGCCATCGTGTTGCGGGTATTCAGATAACGGCGGCGGTCGGCGCTGTCTTCCAGGGTGACGAGGATCTGGGCAGTGGATATCCCGTGGGGTGCCATCGCTTCTTCATACGCGCGGGCCAGGCGGATCTGGCCAACGGCGGCGGCGGCCTGTGCCTGTTCGAGCGCCAAAACCCCCTGCCCCAGACCAAGAACCGAACGGCCGAGCGCGATGGAGCCCGAGGACACCAGAACCACGTCAACACCACGCGTCTTTATGCGCGCCACATCCTCAGCCAGCGAATGCAACCAATCGGTACGCAACGCTCCGGTGTTGCGGTCGACCAGCAGGGCGGACCCGATCTTGACCACCAGACGCCGGGCGTCCGACAGGCTTACGGCTGCCATGCGTCGGGTGCCTCCTCCGCACCCTTTTTTTCACGCAGGCGCTTTGCGTCGATCTTGCCGCGCAAGGCGCGCAGCACATCTGTCACGCCTATCTGGGCCACACCGGACATGGTCATGACGGGACCGGCAGCAGCCTCCAGCGCGGCTTTCTTTTCGGCCAGTTCATCCTCATCCAGCGCGTCGATCTTGTTCAGGACCGTGATGCGCGGCTTGTCGGCCAGACCGGCACCATATTGTTCGACCTCATGGATGATGGTCTGGTAGTCTTCTACCACATCCTCAGACGTGCCATCGACCAGATGCAGCAGCACCGCGCAGCGTTCGACATGGCCGAGGAAGAGGTCGCCAAGCCCCCTGCCCTCATGCGCGCCTTCAATAAGGCCGGGAATGTCGGCAACGACAAATTCCACCCCATCCACACCCACAACACCCAAATTGGGGTGGAGCGTTGTAAAGGGATAGTCAGCAATCTTGGGCCGCGCGTTCGAGGTCGCGGCGAGAAATGTGGATTTTCCTGCATTTGGCAGGCCAAGCAGACCTACGTCAGCGATCAGCTTGAGCCGCAGCCAAATGGTGCGTTCAATCGCTGGCTGGCCGGAATTTGCCCGACGCGGCGCTTGGTTGGTAGAGCTTTTGAAATGCAGGTTGCCGAAACCGCCATTTCCGCCACGGGCCAGAACCACGCGCTGACCCAGTTCGGTCAGATCTGCGATGACTGTTTCCTCGTCTTCTTCCAGCACCTCGGTACCAACGGGAACGCGCAGAACGATGTCATCGCCATCCTTGCCGGTGCGTTGATTGCCCATCCCCGGCTGACCGTTCTTGGCGAAGAAATGCTGTTGGTAGCGAAAGTCGATGAGCGTGTTCAGCCCGTCGACGGTTTCCACAACCACATCGCCGCCCCGGCCGCCATCACCGCCATCCGGGCCGCCATATTCGATAAACTTTTCGCGCCGGAAGGATACGCAGCCGTTACCACCCGCTCCGGAGCGGATGTAAACCTTGGCTAGATCGAGGAATTTCATGTGTAAGGTTCCCCGCGGGGTCGTCCCGCATGGTCAGAGGGATTAGAGGGAACCGGGCCGGGGCTCAAGCCCCGGCGCGCGCGCCCTCAGCTTAGTTTGCGCAAATAGGTCCAGGTTGGCACCTTGGCGCCGCGGGCCACTGAAAACGCCTCGGCATCACCCAGATAGGCGAATTTGGCGTTGGTCAGCACGCGTGCCGATCCCGGATTGTCCTGAAACACGCTGGCAAAGATCGTGTCATTCATCAGCGGGTTGGCTGCTACCAACGCCTTTACAGCCTCAGACGCCAGCCCGGTGTTCCACATCACAGGTGCGACCCAATAGCTGATTTCAGACTGGTTGCGGTCCATCTGCTGAAGGGAAATCACCCCCATCAGTTCGGACCCGCCCTGTTCCGTGGCATCCATAGCCCAGACATGTTCGCGCCGATCCTCGCGCTGTGCCTTGGCGACAAGCGCTTCGGCCGCGCCTGGTGGCAGCGGATGCGGGATAGAGGTGGTCTGTTCAGCGACACGACGATCGGACGCATACATATTCAGCAGCCCGGCATCCGAGGTGCGCAAGGGCCGCAGCACGAAGCGCGGGGTATCGACGGCGGTCTGTTGAACGATCGTCTCCTGTTTCATTCTGTTCCTCCTCAGAACAGTGGTCTTTCCGGGGTCTCGCCCGCCACCTGCCCTTTTCACTTGGGGCCTCTGGCGGGGCTCCTCAAGGCCACTGCCCCGAAAAGTGAAAGGGGACCGGCCTTGATGCCGATCCCCCTTTTATCTTGCAAAAGGTCCGGCGTTACTCGGCGGCTTCCGCCTCCGGCATCACGGAAATGAAGGTGCGGCCCTTCAGTCCCTTGTGGAACTTCACGGCGCCGTCGACGGTTGCAAAGATGGTGTGATCCTTGCCCATGCCGACACCTTCGCCCGGCCACCATTTGGTGCCACGCTGGCGCGCGATGATGTTGCCCGGGATGACGGCTTCGCCACCGAACTTCTTGATGCCAAGACGGCGACCGGCAGAGTCGCGGCCGTTACGGGAGCTACCGCCTGCTTTTTTATGTGCCATGGGTGTCTCTCCTTATTCTGCGATTTTGGCTTGAGCCTGAGCGACCCAGCCTTCGCGTTCGATGCGGCCCTTGAACGAAAGCTTTTCGTCCATGGCTGCGATATCGTCAGCAGTCCACGCGGCGATCTGAGCGAAGGAGGTCACGCCTGCTTCGTGCAGTTTCTTTTCCAGCGCGGGGCCGACACCGGACAGTGCCTTCAGGTCGTCAGCGCCGGCAGCTTCTGCTGCGGGGGCGGCTTCGGCCTTGGCGGCTTTCTTGGCGGGCTTGGCGGCGGGGGCTGCTTCGGCTGCGGTCGAGACCGAGCCTGCGCCCACGGCTGCTTTCACACCGGTTGCATCCGCGCCAGAGGCGAGAATGTCGGTGATCCGCACGAGGGTCAGCTTCTGACGGTGGCCCTTGGTCCGCTTCGAACTGTGCTTACGGCGACGCTTGACGAAGTGGATGAGCTTTTCGCCCTTGATCTGGTCGATGACAGTGGCCTGAACGGCAGCACCGGCAACAGTCGGCGCACCCAGAACGGTGCTATCGCCACCGAGCATGAGAACGTCGTTGAATTGGATGGTTTCGCCAGCATCGGCAGCCAGTTTCTCGACGCGCAGAACGTCACCGGACTGAACCTTGTACTGCTTGCCACCGGTCTTGAGGACCGCAAACATAGGCATCTTCCTTTTTCTCCCGCGCCCTGTGGCCCCCTACTCGGGTGTTGGTGCGACCGGTGTCGCGCCTCGGACAGCGTGCCCCGCTTTGGGACATCGGTTGTAAATAGCAAGCGCCGCCCGAGTCGTCATGGGCGGCGAATGAAGCCCGCTGATGCCCTAGCCCGCCGGTGAAGTCAAGCGACAAAGGCCGATATTGCCTGACATCAGCCGACGTTTTTCCCCGTGTCGGCACACGCTGCAACTGTGGGCCCTTGCCCATAACACGCTTCGTCGACTGGTGTCGCGTTATCCTACCTGAAACGCCACGTCGACGGCTATCATCATAGGCCTTGCCACATAGCCCCAGGCCCGTTGGTCAATGCGGCGGCGGGGAACATTCTATTAGGGTAGTCCGGCCCGGCAAAGGCTTAGGTGGGCTCCCCTGTCATGAAGATCGCTGCGGCGTTGCCAAGACGGTAGCTCATCTCGGAAAAAACAGCTTCATAGCCTGCGAAGATCGTAGAGTTATAAAGCTGCCCCGCATCGGATTCAGAGAAGGCGATATAGGCTTCAAGCTCCTCATCCGACAGTTCCGCATAGGCCATCAGCTGGAAGGAATAGAGCCACAGGATCGTGTCTTCCCGGATTTCTGGCTCGGATTGCCAAACCTGGGTCAGGATCATGTCCTCCGGGATGGGACGTTCATAAGCGCCGCCATCGGACATGCCACGCAGGAACGAGAAATTGGCGTTCAAAGCGCCCATCACGTTGAAATCCACGAAGTCATTCACTTCAGTAAAGCGTTCGAGCAAGTCCAGCCGGGGATCGGCATCGGCAAGATACTGAAAGTAGACTTCGTTCGCGGCGTCTTCCACCGCCTGATCCGTGATCGCTTCCCACGCGGTCAGTTCGCCCTCTACAATCCGCTCGCCAAGCTCGGACGAGAAGAAGGCCAGGATCTCCTCAGCGCGTTCTTCTGTCAGCCGATCCTCTGGAAAACCCTCGTAAAACGCCGCCCGCAAACTGTCATGCGCATAAAGCCCGTCCACGATGTGTCCCCAAGCCGCGCCACCGCGCCCGGGAAACAGGTCTTCTTCCAAGCCGCGCCCGTCGCGTGTGCCCGCCTGCACCATGATCCCGATGCTTTGCTCAAGGCCGATTGCATCCAGCATCGCCAGCGTATCCTCGCGCAGCGCGACAGAGGTTTGGGCAAGCAGTGGCCCGGCCCCGATGACGAGAGAGACAGACAAACAAATCGCACGCAGCATGAGCGGTCCTTTCGATGGAAACCTGCAATGGCTCTGCATCAGACAATGGGGGGCCGTGTTGGGGATTTCCAGCCATCGTCAGGACAAATCCGCTTGATCGGCGGGAAACCGTCACTTCCCCCCTTGCACGCCCGGAAAGGACCGTCTAAATCCCCGCCTCACGACCCCTGATAAAGCGCGGAGAGGTGCCGGAGTGGTCGAACGGGGCGGTCTCGAAAACCGTTGTGGGTGCAAGCCCACCCAGGGTTCGAATCCCTGTCTCTCCGCCATATCTTTTCTCCATGCATCGTGATCCTGCCGATACTTTGAGTGGTCCTGTGCGATGTGGCACAAAGCACTTCAGCAGAGTCCGGACTCATCGCTAATCTTTACCAAGGTGCGCCAGACAATCGACCCAATGGTTGATCGGCCTGATGCGCTGCCAAAAACAGCCCGATGCCCGGATTTGTGCATCACAGAAGTGGATTGCCCTGCGTCAAAGCATGGCTTTATCCCTGCCGGGTCAGCCTAAGACGACAAGCCGCGTGTCAGACCTTGAAGGCTTTTGCCAGCTCTTCACGTGACAGCTCTGCCTTCGCCTTTTGATAGGAAACGGCACCTCGGTCGATGACGTAGAACTGGTCTGCCATCTCGTAGGCGAAATCGAAATACTGCTCGACCAACACAATCGCCATGTTTCCCTGATCCCGGAGAAATTGGATCACGGTGCCGATCTGTTGGATGATATTGGGCTGGATTCCCTCGGTCGGCTCGTCAAGCAGAAGGAGGCGCGGGTTGGTGACCAGTGCCCGACCGATCGCAAGCTGCTGTTGCTGCCCGCCCGAAAGGTCACCCCCTCGGCGGTTCTTCATTTCCTTGAGAACGGGGAACAGTTCGAAGATCTGGTCAGGTATCATCCGCTTTCCGCGCGGAAGACAGGCCAACCCGGTTTCCAGGTTTTCCTGAACGGTCAGAAGCGGAAAGATCATCCGTCCCTGCGGGACATATCCGACACCACGATTGGCCATCGCGTGCGGGGGAAGTATCGGCAGGCTTTCTCCGTCCAGGGTCAAAGACCCGCCAGAACGTGGATGGGTGCCGGAAATTGCCTTGAGAAGGCTGGTTTTCCCGACACCATTGGTGCCCATTACGCATGTCACCTGGCCGATGCTGGCCTCCATCGAGATCCCGTAGAGAATCTGGCTGCCGGAATAATGTAGGGTCAGGTCAGTGGTGCTCAGCATCATTCAGCGTCCCAGGTAAACGTCGATGACCTGCTGGTTCGAGGTCACGTGATCAAGGCTGCCTTCGGCCAGAACGGAGCCTTCGTGCAGAACCGTCACTTTGCAATTCAGCTTGCGGACAAAATCCATGTCGTGTTCCACAACGACGACAGCACGGGTGCGGGCGGCTTCCTTCAGCAGCTCGGTCGTGTGATCCCGTTCCGGCCCTGTCATGCCTGCCGCCGGTTCGTCGACCAGCAGAAGTCGCGGCTCCTGGGCCAGCAACATTCCGATTTCCAGCCATTGCTTTTGCCCGTGGCTTAGAATGCCGGCAAGGGTGCCCAGATGATCAGACAGCCCGATTTCCCCGGCCAGCTGCCGCACCCTGTCATGATCCGCCTCAGAGGGCTTGAACAGCAGGACCTTGAACGGTCCCCGGTCCTTCTTCAACGCAACCATCAGGTTGTCGGCGACGGTCTGATCCTCGAACACGGTCGGGCGCTGGAACTTTCTTCCGATCCCTTCCCGAGCGATCTGCGCCTCGCTGAGGCCGAGCAGGGAAATCCCCTTGTCGCCCCAGAGCACCCTGCCCTCATCTGGCTTGGTCTTGCCGGTCACGATGTCCATGAAGGTGGTTTTTCCGGCCCCGTTCGGCCCGATCACCGCGCGCAGCTCAGGTTCACCGATCTGAAACGCCAGATTGTTGATGGCGCGGAAGCCGTCAAACGTGACGGAAACGCCGGAAACTTCCAGAAGCGTGCTCATTTCGCGGTCTCCTCAGGGCGTTTTCGAATGATGAAGTCGACCAGACCACCCAAACCCTTGGGTGCAAAAAGGGTGACAAGGACAAAGCCCAGACCAAGAAGAACGGTCCACCAGTCGACCCAATGGATTGTGTAGAACCCAAGGTTCACATCCGGCGCCCGCCCACCTGTAAACCAGGTTGACAGAAGCGACACGACCGCAGCGCCGATCACCGCGCCATAGAGCCTTCCGCGGCCGCCGATTGCCACCCAAACCGCAAGGTAGATCGACGCAATCGGGGCCAGCTCGTCAGGGTTGATGATCCCGGCCTGCGGGTAGTAGAGCGCACCGGCTATTCCGGCGATGATCGCCGTGACGGTGAACACGAAGAGCTTGTAGCCCTCGACCGAATAGCCAAGGAACCGCACGCGTGCCTCATCGTCCCGAATGCCCCGGATCACGCTGCCGAACTTGCCCGACATCACCCAGGCAGCGAAGACATAGGCCACCGCCAGCGCCAGCACGGAGGCCCAGAGAAACCAGATCGAGATGATGCTTTGCGGTACGTCCTCCGCCCCGGGAATGTTCTGCAAGCCTGACAAACCGTTGTTGCCGCGAAGACCGGTGTCGTTCTGAAAGAGGTAGAGCGACAAGGCCAGGGTCATGGCTTGCGTCAGGATCGACAGGTAAACGCCGGTGACACGGCTGCGGAAGGCCAGCCAGCCAAAGACCAGCGCCAGAAGCCCCGGCACCAGCACAACCAGCGCAAGCTGAGCAACCAGGCTATCCGCGAAGGCCCACATCCAGGGCAAACTGTCGCCGCCCACCACGCCGAAAATCTGCACTGCAATGGCGTCGGCAAGCTCGGTCGGTGTCGGCGGCAGCTGCCCCTGAGACAGCGAGGCGGCGATCACGTCCTCCGTCCGCGCGTACATCAGCCACATTCCGATCATGTAGCCGCCGAGCGCGAAGAAGGCGAAATGACCAAGGCTCAGGATACCGCAATAGCCCCAGACCATATCCATGGCGAGCGCGATGAGGCACAGGCAGATTGTCATTCCCAGGGTTTTGACCAGAGAGGTGGAGATCACCCCCATCCCATAGCCTTCGGCCAGCAATGAGACGCCAAGTGCGAAGCTGGCAAGCACGGCAAGCATGATCGGCACAGAGCGGTTTTGGCTGAACAGATCTTTCATGGCTCAAGCCTCTGCTGCGCGGCCCTTTAGGGCGACGATGCCCTTGGGGCGGAACTGGATGAAGAGGATGACGAAGAGGATCATATAGGTCTGCGCCGCAAGGGTGTTCGACGGGTTCAGCCACTCGATCCCCTTTTGCAGGAAGCCGATCAGTGACGCGCCTGCAAGCGTGCCGAAGATGTTTCCAACGCCCCCCACGACCACGGTCATGAAGCTCTGCACGATATAGTTGGCTCCCAGTTCGGGCGTGACCTGCGCGAACAGGCCAATCGCGACGCCAGCAATGCCCGCGATGCCCGAGCCAAGCCCAAAGGTCAGCATGTTGATCCGGTCGGGGTTGATCCCCATCGAAGATGCCATCGAGGGGTTCTGCGTGACCGCGCGCACTTCCAGCCCCAGGCGTGTTTTATTCAGGATCAGCCACAGCAGACAGAAGAACAGAACGCCAAGCCCGAAGATCGCAATGCGGATATAGCTGATCGCAACCACGTCGTTGAACACAAGCGATCCGGCAAGCCAGTCCGGTGCCGTAAAGGGCCGCGCCTGCGCGCCGAAGATCTGCCGCACGATCTGTTGCAGGGCAATGGATATGCCGAAGGTCGCAAGCAGCGTTTCCAGCGGCCGGGAATAAAGCCAGCGGATCACCAGCCGTTCCATGGCCACGCCTGCGCCGAAGGTAATAACAAATGCCAGAGGCAGGGCCACGACGATGGACATCGTGTAATCGGGGATGAACGTTTGCACGACATAGCCTGTATAGGCGCCCATCATGATGAATTCGCCATGCGCCATGTTGATGACGCCCATCACCCCAAAGGTGATCGCCAGCCCGATGGCCGCAAGAAAATAGATCGAGGCAAGTGAGATCCCGTCAAGCGACAGGTCCACCAGCTCCAGCATACCTACCCTTGTGTTAATCGCCGCAACGGTTTCTTCGGCGGCGGTGGTCACGGCAGCAGAGGATTCGCGGTAAAGGTCATAGAACACATGGGCCGCCAGCAGCTCTTCCCGCTCCGCTTCGCTTGGCGATGCTGGCGCAAGGCCAGCCTCAACGAGGCTATCATAGGCAGCGGCGCGCGCGGTCTCTGTATTCAGCGTGTGCACGGGGTAGCCTGCGACCATGCCGTCCTCGATATTAGCGATCAAGGCGTCGCGGCGGTCTACTGCGGTCACGTAGGCGGGCGCAAGATCGGCCTCGACAAGCATGTCATAGGCTTCATCTGTCGGCAGCGCCTCGGTTCCGGGTGTCAGAACACGGGCGATGTTGCCGCTTTCTGGCAGGGTTTCGGCCACTTGCCGGCGGGTGGTCAACAGCGGGTTGAGCGCCGCCCGTGCCTCGACCCTCAGATCACCGGCGAGGCTTTGGATGGCAGCCACCCGCTCGGCTTCGTCCTCCGCAAAAGCGATAATCATGCGGGTTTGCAGCCACTCGGCCGAAGCGCGCAGGTCCGGGTCGGTTTCCTGTTCCAGCATCCGGGCGATAAGGGGCAATTGATCGGCATCGGGGGAACGGTCGATGGCGTCCAGTGCCGTAGCGCGGGTCGCCGGATCGGGCGACAGCAATTGAAACTGAACGAGAGCTGCACCAATCACTGTCTGCACGCCCCTGTTGGGCCGCAGCTGCGTGACCTCTCGACTGCCTGCGGTTCCGATGGCTTCCCCGGTATCTATGTCCAGCAAGACAAAGGGATCGGCATCTTCGTCTTCGACAAATACGAACACCCCGTCGCTGTCACGCATATACAGTTCGCGCGCCTGCCAACGTTGCAAAAATTCTGGAACCCCATTTGCATCGCTGTCTGTCAGGGCATCGAGCACCTCTTGTACCGTTCGGCGCGAGGCGTTTTCGACGAGGTCATGATGAGCTTGAAGAACTGGCTGTAGGCCGGTGGCATCCTGGGCTGACAGGGGCGCGGATGAAAGGAAGACTGCCGTTAAGGCGGCCAGGAAAAGCCTGGTCATGTCGTGAACGATCCAGATTGGTGCGGGAGAGACAGTGGTAGGGGCCGCATGGTCACAGCCCCCACCTGGTTGATCCTTAAGTGCCAGGGATCAGTAGTTCGATTCCAGCTGCACGCAGGTCTCGGTTTCGGTGTTGTACATGCCACAGCCGAGACCGGGCCAATCCGACACCAGCACAGCGCTTTCGGGCAGGTAGTCTGTCCATGCGTCGCCGGGCACTTCATCGGTCTGGCTGATGATCTCAAACTGGCCATCGGCCTGGATTTCACCGATCAGCACAGGCTTGGCGAGGTGGTGGTTGGGCAGCATTACCGCGGTGCCGCCGGTCAGGTTCGGGAATTCCTGGCCATACATCGCTTCACGAACGGCGTCGACGTCGGTGGTGCCCGCTTCGGTCACTGCGTTCACCCACATGTTGAAGCCGATATAGTGGGCTTCCATCGGGTCGTTGGTCACACGGTCCTCGCCGGCAAAGGCTTGCCATGCCTCGATGAACGCCTCGTTCTCGGGGGTATCGGCAGATTGGAAATAGTTCCATGCCGCCAGGTGACCAACGAGGTTGGAGGTATCAAGACCGGCCAGTTCTTCTTCACCGACCGAGAACGCAACCACAGGAATATCGTCGGCAGAGACACCGGAGGCGGCCAGTTCGTTGTAGAACCCGACATTCGCGTCGCCGTTGATGGTCGAGATCACACCGACCTGCTGCCCGCTTTCGCCAAGGGCGACCACATCAGACACGATGGACGACCAGTCGGAATGGCCAAAGGGCGTGTAGTTGACGAAGATGTTTTCCTGAGGGATGCCGTGATCCAGCAGATACTGTTCCAGGATCCGGTTGGTGGTGCGCGGGTAGACATAGTCGGTGCCGAGCAGAGCGAAGGTTTCGACGCCCAGTTCCTCAAGGAAATAGTCGACCGCCGGGATCGCCTGCTGGTTGGGCGCTGCACCGGTGTAGAAAACATTGCGCGAGCTTTCCTCGCCCTCATACTGAACGGGGTAGAACATCAGGCCGTTAAGTTCTTCCAGAACCGGCAGAACCGATTTGCGGCTCACGGAAGTCCATGCCCCGAAGATTACATCAACTTCATGCACGGTCAGCAGCTCACGGGCGCGTTCCGCGAATAGCGGCCAATCCGACGCCGGATCTACCACAACCGGCACGATTTCTTGGCCCAACAGACCCCCTGCTTCGTTCTGCTGTTCGATAAGCATCAGCATGACGTCGCGAAGAGTGGTTTCCGAGATCGCCATCGTGCCGGACAGCGAATGCAGGATACCGACGCGGATTTCTGCGTTTGCACCGGTCGCACAAAGGGCTGCGATTGCGCCCGAAAGTAGCAGTTTCTTCATGGAATTAGTCCCTTCTTCCTCCCTGCATTGTGCAGGTGCAGAAAGTGTTTGCAATTCTTCCTGTTGCTGTCTGCATCAAAATATTGCTATGCCCGATGCAGTTTTTGCATCACCTGGAAAGGTTGTGGCGTGCGTCACCTGCGAATTTACCGCGCGATCCGGACCATTCTTCGCGAAGGTTCAATCCGTAAAGCTGCTGAAATCCTGACGATTTCTCCCTCGGCGCTGAACCGAGCCATTCTGTCATTTGAAGACGAACTGGGGGTGGAGATTTTCGAGCGTCTTCCCGGTGGGGTGCGCCTGTCGGTTGCAGGCGAATTGTTGTTTCGCCACTTGGATGAGCACCTTTCGCGCATGGATGATTTCGTTTCACTCGTTTCTGAAATGCGCAGTGGCGTGGCGGGTGAGCTGCGCCTGTCAGTCAGCCGCGATCTGACAGAGGGTTTGCTGCCCCAGATCCTTGCACGCTATCGCGCTGCGCATCCCGGAATACGGATCAACATCGAGGAATCTGAAGGCCCCGATCTGCTCTCGGCCCGGCGGGTGGACCTGGCGCTTGTGACATGGCCTGAAACCAACAAGGGTTGCGAGGTTCTGCACTCTCATCAGGCGCGCGTCGTGGGCCGGGTCGGCCCGGCCTATCCGTTTGCCGGGCAATCGCTCTCGCTTGCGGATCTCTCTGACCACGTGCTGATCCTTCCGCCCGAGGGGTCTGGCCTACGGGTTGCGGTGGATCTGGCTCTGCGCCGCAGCCGAGCGACACCGCGAACAGTTCTCGTCTATCCGCGCCTGCTGCCCGATCTTGCCACAGCCCCACTGCCCGAGGTTCAGCCTGTTCTCAACTGGCGGAGCACGGTTCCAGACGGGTATGTTGACCTTGCGCCGTTACGGATTGCGCCGGTTCAAATCACGCTGATGAGGCGAAGCGATGGCATCCTGGCCAAACCGGCAGAGCAGTTTCACGCCACGTTGCATCGTTATTTCGATCAGCCTGAATGAGAGGCGAAATCCCCATTCAAAGCGGGGCGAAATACCCGGCGCATCGTCAGAAACCGTTTCCCGCCCCCGGTTGCACATGCAGGATCTCAGAAGGGGCAGCATCAGATGCGGCCGGTCACTGACGTTTTCAGAAGTCTTGCCTTCTTTGCGAACTCACTGATCCCAAGACGTCCATCGGCAACCCTGTGTGGATCGGCGACGATGGATCGCAGCAAAGGTTCCGTTGTCGAAAATGCGAACAGAGACGATCTGGCCGCAGCAGATATCTTGGATTGCGCGGCCCTGCCGCGTCGAAAGCGTGCCAATGCCCGTTCGGCCAGGGCTTTCACACCTTCGGGCCTGCCATCTAGCAGGGGCACCCTGCCGCGTGATTCCAGTTCCGGCACGGCACGCAGAAACGCGCCCACGCCACCGCCCCATGCGATATCTCGCACTGCCTGTTGCGCCTCCTCTGACGCGCCAAGCGCACGTGCGGCGATCCAGGTCAGATTGCCAGATGTCGCGTCGATATAAGCGTCAAATCGCGCGTCATCTTCAAACGCATCGCGGTAGACATCCCACCGGCGCGCCGCAACAAGAGCATCCAGAAGCGGGGCGTCCTCTGCTTGGACAGCTCCGGCGAGGGGCTCTGCCACCTCATGCGCGCGGGCTGGTTTGCCCTGCCCGATCTCCTCGGCCACATCGCGCCAGAACTGCAAGCGCATCTCGGCAATCATCGGCTCAGACGCGACCCATGGGGCGCGCGCCACCTCGAGGTTGAAGGCGTAAATCGGAAAGAGAATGGCACGGGCCGCTGGCGCTGCCGCCATTGTGGCAAGGAACCGGTCCGGGTCGCCACGTTCGACCAATTCAGCGCAGGCCTGAAGGCTCATGCCCCGGGCGCCCCGTCGCGGACCAGCTTCCAGGTGATGGCATCCAGCAAAGCCTCAAAACTGGCATCGACGATATTGGGCGAGACACCGACCGTAGACCACCGCCGTCCGGTGCTGTCCTGGCTGTCGATGATCACGCGCGTCACAGCCTCGGTTCCGCCTTGCGTGATGCGAACCTTAAAGTCCACCAGCCGGATATCGTCGATATAGGACTGGTAGGGCCCCAGATCCTTGGCAAGTGCCTTCGACAAGGCATTCACCGGGCCGCGATCCGCGCCAGTTTCATCCATGCTTTCGGACACAGACAGCATCTTCTGATCACCGATCTTAACCACCACAACGGCCTCGGAGAGGCTGACCATGTGATTGTATTTGTTCTTTCGACGCTCAACCGTGACCTTGTAGCGCTTGACCTCGAAAAAGGTGGGCAATTGTCCAAGCGCCCGGCGAGCCAGCAATTCGAAGCTGGCCTGTGCCGTGTCGTAGGAATAGCCCTCTGCCTCGCGCGCCTTGATCTCTTCGAGAATAATGCCAAGAGCCGGATCGCCCTTTTCAACGGTCAATCCTGCCTCTGACAAGCGGCGGATCAGGTTCGACTGCCCGGCCTGGTTGGACATCGGGATGATGCGGGCATTGCCGACCGTGGCGGGGTCGATATGCTCATAGGTCGTGGGATCTTTGAGGATCGCGCTGGCATGAAGCCCCGCCTTATGGGCGAATGCGGAACTGCCCACATAGGGCGCCTGGCGCATCGGCACGCGATTGAGGATATCGTCCAGCTTACGGCTGATCTTGGTCAACCCGGTCAGCGCGTCGAGGGTGATCCCGGTCTCATAGCGGCTGGCATAGGGTTCCTTCAGCAGCAGCGTCGGGATGAGTGTGGTCAGATTGGCATTGCCACAGCGTTCGCCCAATCCGTTCAGCGTGCCCTGAATCTGGCGCGCCCCGGCTTCCACGGCGGCAAGACTGCCGGCCACGGCGGTTTCTGTGTCATTGTGGGTATGGATGCCGAGCCGCTCGCCGGGGATGCCCGCCGCGATGACGTCAGCGGTAATGCGCCCGATTTCGGCAGGCAGCGTGCCGCCATTCGTATCGCACAGCACGATCCAGCGCGCACCATTGTCGAGCGCAGCCTTGAGACACTCCAGCGCATAGCCCGGATTGGCCTTGTAGCCATCAAAGAAATGTTCGGCATCAAACAGAGCTTCACGCCCCTGCGCGACCAGATGAGCGATGGACTTCGCGATGTTATCCACATTCTCGGGCAAACTGATGCCAAGCGCGGTTTCGACATGGAAATCATGAGTCTTGCCGACAAGGCACACCGCGCCAGTGCCCGCATTCAAGACGCCCGCCAACACATCGTCATTCTCAGCAGAGCGCCCTGCCCGTTTGGTCATTCCAAAAGCGGTCATTGTCGCGCGCGTTTTCGGGGCTGCATCGAAAAAAGCGCTGTCCGTAGGGTTCGCCCCAGGCCAGCCGCCTTCAATGTAGTCTACGCCAAGACGATCGAGCATGTTGGCGATGGACTGCTTTTCAACGGTGGAGAACTGAACGCCCTGCGTCTGCTGTCCGTCGCGCAACGTGGTATCATAAATGTAGAGGCGGGATTTGGTCATACGAACGCCTCCAAAGAAAAATCTTCTCGAAGATTTTTCTGGTTGCCGATCGTAGAAAAATCTTCAGGAAGATTTTTCAGGCCAGAAGAATTTTCGGGAAAATTCTTCATGCCAGCCCCTCCAACTTCGACGCGTCGAATTCCGGGGTCGGCACAAGCTCCACCCCTGACTTCGACATGCGCACTTCCAAACCCGCATCGATCAACGCGGCCTTGAGCCGGTCGACCTCGGAGAAGTCCTTTGTTTGCATCGCTTTGGTGCGCTCTTCGAATAAGAGCGTCGATAGAGAACTCAACTGGGCCTCGGCAGCCAGTTTCTCAGCAGCGCCATCAGACACCCATGCGCCCATGTCAGCAGTATCTTCAAGCAATCCCAACAGGCGCGCGGAAGCCGCAAAGTCATTGACCTCCATTGGATCGACATCAGAGCGCTGCTGGTCGCTGATACTTTTGGCGAGATGAAATAAGCGCGAAATGGCCTTTGACGTGTTGAGGTCATCTGCAAGCGCCTCGACTACATCATTGTCGGCCGTCCCTCCAGGTCCGGCTGACTCTGCCAAGGCTCTCCACCTGCGAAGGGTCTTCTCTGCATCCTCCGCCTTCTTTGCAGTCCAGTCCATTGGTTTGCCATAATGGGTGGACAAGAAAACAAACCGGATCACCTCGCCCGGAATGCCCTGCTCCAGCAAGTCATGGATGGTAAAGAAATTGCCAAGGGACTTGGACATCTTCTTGCCCTCGACCTGCAGCATCTCGTTGTGCAGCCAAACCCGGGCGAAACCGCCCTCGGGATGCGCGCAGCAGCTTTGGGCGATCTCGTTTTCATGATGCGGGAACATCAGGTCGTTGCCGCCGCCATGGATATCAAAGGTCTCACCAAGCAGCTCATAGGCCATGGCAGAGCATTCAATATGCCAGCCGGGCCGTCCCCGGCCCCAGGGGCTGTCCCATCCCGGCAGATCATCTGAAGATGGCTTCCACAGGACGAAATCCATCGGGTCGCGTTTGTAAGGGGCCACTTCGACCCGCGCGCCCGCAATCATGTCATCGACCGACCGGCCAGATAATGCCCCGTAGCCATCGTAGCTTTTCACCGAAAACAGTACATGCCCGTCCGCCGCATAGGCGTGACCCTTGGCAATCAGCGTTTCGATCATTTCAACCATCTGGCTGATATACTGCGTGGCGCGTGGCATCTGGTTGGGCTCCATCACGCCCAAGGCACCCGTATCGTCCAGATACCACTGCGTCGTTTCCGCCGTGATCTCGGAAATTGGCCGCCCGGTTTCTGCCGCCTTAGCGTTGATTTTGTCATCCACGTCAGTGAAGTTGCGCACATATGTGACGTGATCGGGCCCGTAGACATGGCGCAGCAACCGATAGACTACGTCAAATACCACAGCCGCCCGCGCGTTTCCGATATGGGCACGGTCATACACCGTGGGTCCGCAAACATACATGCGAACGTTATCGGACTCGATCGGCTCGAAGACCTCTTTCCTTCGAGTGCGGGTGTTGTGAAACTTAATCGTCGTCATGCCTGATCCTCACGCGGGGCGCTTGCGGGCGGACGTAGCAACTTCTTCGAGAATTTGGAAGCAACGAACGGACGGCTTTGCATGAGTTAACTCGCGGAGTTGCCGGTGCACCTGCCCGGTATCCATCGATGAATACCGGATAGAGGCAAATTAAGTCAGGGTATTATGCGGTTTTTCTGCCATTCTTTCAGTCCGGTTTTCTTTTGCGCTTGCAGGCTTGCACAAGCCTCCTTGTGTGTTGTGAAAGGCCCACCTTCGTTTCCGATGGGGGCATATGGCCGTGTCCACCGCCCAAACCGATCCGACAAATCAAGGCAATGGTCACAACCGAAATCTCGAAGGCAAACTCGCCAAACCGTTCCGGGGGGGGACACGCCCGCGATGGCGATTGCGACAAGAGAACTAAAAGCAAACCCGCCGCACGCAGGAACAGCGTTGCAGCGGTGTGCCCAGACATGAGTCGAGGATTGGTCAAACAGGATTATCCAAGTCGTGAGGCAACTTAGAAAAAGGTCGAAAGGGTGAACTCGAAAAACGTGTCCCCATCCAGCACTGTCAGGGGGTCAAACTGACTGCCGGTTTCAACATGGCTAGCGCTGATCTGGGCGCGCATCCGGTCTCCGATCCGGCGAGACAAGGACAGCGAGTAAAGCTGAGCAGAGCTCTCAAGATCCTGGAAAAGGCCAAACTCTACTCGGCTGTCATTGGGGTCGTTCAGACTGTAGTACAGCCCCAAAAAGGCATCATCGTTAAAAATCGTTGCGGGTTGCATCACGCTTCGATCATCGAAGTGATATTCCAAAGCCAGGATCAACGTGCCATCGGTTCCGGCAAAATCGTAGAAGGTATGATCGCCCCCGATAATGCCCGCCGTAAAGCGCTCGTTATCTGTTTCCCTGACATATCCCTCAAATCGGAACTGCGTGTCTCCTTGGGCATAGACCGCGGTCAGGCCCACTTGCTGGATGTCTTGATAGTAAGGAACCTGGGCCAGGACATTCGGGCCTTCACTGGCCACCGCAATCCCGAATTGGCTGACCAGCAATGCTGCAATCTCGGACACGCTGGTTGGGGTAAGGGTGCCGGCCTCGTAAGCGTCTCGCAGCGCGGTCGACATTTGATCGCAGATCGCCGGAGTTACCGGGCCAGAGGTCGTGACACATCCTGGCAGCAGAACGGCTTCCCTGTTCGTGCCCTGATAGTAGGAAAGTCCGAAATCGAGCGACCCGCTGCCGACGGAGAAATAGTTGCTGTAGCGCAGGGCGACATCAAGCTCATCGTCTTGCTGATAGGTGGCGAAGTCACCATAGGTCGGGAACGGACCGCGCTGGCGGGTTGCTTGGCCGCCATAGTTGCTGCTGACATCCCCCCCAAGAACATAGGCACTGAACGTCCCGATCCCGGTAAAGAAATTCGCGTTCAGCATGGGCGTACCGATCAGCTCGCTGCCGCCAACCTGGTTGGAGGCGTCGCGTGCATTCAGCACGTTCACGATCGTTCGACCGTTGCTGACGCCCCAGTCTTCAACATTGTATCCGACGACAAGATCCCAATTGTCGAAGCTTTGGGTGTAGTAGGCCTTCTGAATGTTGAAGGTGGACCGGTCATTCGCGTCATCGCCCAATCCGTCGAACTGAAACACCAGCTCACCCGGGCCGACGGACATCCCGCCATTCAACTGCATCCCGATAAAAGGATAATAGCCTGCCGGCCCCTGTCCGCTATATTGCCCATCTTCGGTGTAGAAACGGAATCCCAGGTCGATCTGACCTGACAGATCCAACACCGGGCCGTCCGCCAAAGCGGGGATCGCAGAGGCAACGGAAAGCAATCCTGCTATCGCGCATGTTTTCATGACCTGCCCCCCCGGGGATGTGTCTGGATACCCAGCACCATGATACCCGACCGCAAGAATATCGCAGAATTCCGCGTTCAGGTAGCAGGGCCATTAAGCATTTGTCATTTCACTGCCTCAGATGCCTTTTAAGCAACATCTTTGACATTGTTCAGCGTTCTAGTTGATCCGGCGCAGGGCATTGACCGTGAAGGCGTTTTCACGAAGTCCCTGGTTGAACTGGTAGTCTCCCCAGTTAAGCAAGGTGCTTGCGCCCGTAAGATGGTTCGTCATCTCCATGCGTGACGCCCGCCAGAATCGACCCGCGTAGCGCCTGTATCCGCTAATGGCGAGTGTCTTAAGATGCGCCCCCCGCCGATCAAAATAATGAACTTGCTGAAGTCGCAGCTCCTGCTGGTCCAGCCAGATGCGCTGACGGCTATAACCGGAATTCGTGGTCGGGATACGGTCGATCACATGGCATTGGCCAGCGCCGGCAAGGCGCTCATCCGCAATCCAGCGATGATCGAACTTGTCGACTTCCTGATCGACCATGTCCTCGAACGCAAACTCGCTTCCCACGAATGACCCGGACCGCCCGGAGCCACTAATGCGCCGCACCCGTTCCATTGCCGGCAGAAACAACCACTGATCGTCAGACTCTCCCCGATATGCATGGGTCAGCAATGCAGTGTTTCGAATGTCGCCGGGCCAGCGGAAAATCAGCAGGGATCGAGACCGGCCCGGGCCAGTCGTAATCCAACTGGCATCAAATCGGCGGGTTGCTTCCTGCCCACTGGCCGTGCGCAACACCATGTCGCCAGAGACCGAGATATCCTGATATCCGGACTGTCGTTCCGATGCCTCGGTTGCAATCGCCAAACCGCGATCTTCAGCGGCATCGGTGCGTCCCGGGGTGGCCAAAGGCAACAGCGGCAGGGACAGACCAAGAGAAAGAAAGAAGCGGCGATTAAGGCTCATTTTGGGCTCCCTTGGAACAAGGCCAACAGCGCTGGCAACAGTAACAGGTCGGACAAAAGCGCAAAGAATATCACGACAGAGGTCAGCAGGCCGATATGCTGATTAATCGCAAACCCCGACGCTGCCATGATAGCGAAGCCCAGTACCAAGGCAACAGAGGTCAGCACGATGGCTGATCCGACGACCGAGAACGTATCTTCCAAGGCAGCTTGCGTTTGCATTCCCCGACGGCGGCAGCGCAGGTAATGCATCAGGAAATGCACCGTGTCATCGACCACGATGCCAAAGGTCATCGTTGTCACCACGGTCGAGCCAAGATTCAAATCTCCTAGCGTCATTCCCCAAAACCCAAAGGCCAGAACTGCCGGGATCAGGTTTGGCACAAGGCTTAGGGCGCCGTAGCGAAGGCTGCGCAATGTGGCCATCATTGTGATGGAGACCAGAACCAGAACCAGCAGAAATCCCGCCAGCATCTGGCTGTTGTTGCGTTCGGAAATCCGCGCGAAGGCAATGGCGACACCGGAGGCTCGGGTGGCTATCTCAGGCTCGTTTTCGCGCAACCACACTTCTGCATCCGCCGCTACGGCCCGGATTTCGGCGCTATGTTCAGAGCGGATGACCGCGCTTATCAGTGTCTGGGTCCGATCCACATCCATCATCACGTTGAGATCCATGCCAACCGGAAGCGACAGCTCGTAAAACATGAGCAATTGCGCATTGGCAGCCTGGCTATCGGCAACCCTGTGTGAAAGCGGATCGCCACCGCTCATGTTCTGGTTCAGATCCTTGATGATGTCAGTCAGCGACGTGACCGAAACGACCTCTGGCTGTTGCTCCAGCCATGTCACGAACCGGTCGATGCTGTTCAGAAATTCGGGGTCGAATACGCTGGCATCATCTGGGGCCTGAAAGGAAAACTGCAGGCTCTCCAACCCGGTCAATCGGGTCTGAATAGCCTCGGAATCCTGGCGCAGTTCGTAACGGTGATCGAAATATCGGATGACGTTGTCATCATAGTCGATCCGGGTGATCCCAAGCACGGCGATGCCGATCCCAACCGGAAAGATCATCAACCAAAGCCGTTTCTTCCTGATCACCCATACGGCCAACCGGCGCATCTGGTCGCCCGTGACCATAAGCCTCCCGGCCCCGAGTGTTTGGCGACTGCCCAGAAAGGCAGGCAGAATAATGAATACTGCCAAATGCCCGAATATCAGCCCGAAGGCGACGATGTTGCCCATATCAGCCAAGGGGGGCGCAGGAGAGAAATTAAGACAGAGAAAGCCAAAGGCAGTTGTCAGGTGGCTAACTGTAACCGACGCCATGTTTTCACGAAGCGCATGGCGAAATGGGTCTGGATCGTCGCCATGTTCCGTCGTGCGGATCCAGGCCAAGATGATGTGAACGCAGCTGGTCGAGACCAGAACCATGACAGCCAACGGGCTGATCGCCGTTCCTGCCGTCAACTCGACACCGGTCCACCCGGCAAAGCCGTAAGTCGCTACGGTTGATGCAAAAAGAACCGTCAGACAGGCCAATACCTTGAACGCCGAGCCCATGGCCAAGGCAAACAGGATCGTGACCGCCAGAAACGCAAAAGGAACCAGGACAGCGATGTCCTCGATCGCCACGCGGGCCAATAGATTATTTCCTAGCATCGCACCGGTGGCCCTCAGCTCCCATCCCGGTAGATCGGCCCGCCATTCGCTGATCATGTTTCGAAGGGCCGTTTCGGCCTGCCGTCGAACACCCGGCTGATCTTCAGGCAGAACCATGCGGATCGTTATGCCGTAGGCCGCACCATCGGCCGACAGAAGCGTGTTGCGCATATCGTCCGAGGCCAGTGCAAGATCCCGAAACCGCGCCGCAGCCTCGGGCGTGACTTCGGCGAACTCGTCCAGCATCGGCTCCACAAGAATTTCATCTTCAATCGCATAGCTGTGCATGTGATTGACCGGCGAATCCACCCGCAGCGCAAAGGGCATTTGCCATGCGTCCTCTGTCATACGCTGCAAAGCCCGCAAGGTTTCCGGTTCGAAGGACGTGCCCTCAGGGGGGGCGACCATCAGAAGCAGAACGGTTGACAGGGTATAGGTTTCGTCGTTGCTCTGAAGGTCCATGAACTCCTGATTGGACGCACCGAAGAACGCGCGGTTGTCGTCAGATACCCGCAAGCGCGGCAAACCTGAGGCGAGCAGAACCAGAACCGCCGCCAGACCGCAAAACAGCACCCATCTGCGTTTGAGAACGAAATCTGAAAGGCGTTCGGCAGGTGTCATGTGCTGCCTGTGCTGCTGCGTTCAGATAGTTTTTGGTATCCATAGCGCTGGAAGTAATCATGCCAAAGGCGGTCAATCTCGGCCACGATTTCCGGCTCTATCTCAAAGGTGTTTGTCTTGTAGTTGCGGCTGCCAGCGGCCTTTTGCTGATAGAGATTGGCCACCTGATCGAAATCCCCTAGGTCCAGAGCCTCGTAAACTCTGCGCATCGTGGCCAGCGTATCTTCTTTCAGATCCTCATATGAAAGCGTCACGAGCTGCCGTTCAGGGATTTCCGTCATATGGGCGTGATAGATGGCATGGAATTGTGCGAACCCGTCAAGCAGTTTGGCATCAAACACTTCCTGGCTGGGTATCTGGGTTTGCAATGCCTGAGACGCTCGCATGGCATCGCCGGATTTCCGCGCAGAGAAAAAGATGCGGTATGGATCGCGAACGATATGGATGAACCGCGCATTGGGAAACAGGCGAAGGATTTCTTCGATGCGCAGGGTGTGGGCCGGGGATTTCAGAACCAGACGCTTGCCGGGGTTGATCCACTGGACCCGGCGTAGAAACCCGAGCCAAACCCGACGCCAGTTCTCGGCTTCATGCTCTGGCATGTTCTTGGTCTGGATGATTGTGCCGCCCATGGTGTCGCACGGCAGCAAAATTTCCCGGTAGGGAGAATACGCTCCGCTCAGAAGGAGCGCGTGTTCATCTTCCTCCGGGGCGTCAAGTCCAACGCCGACATTGTCCATCGGCCGCCTTGTTGGAAATATCAACCGAAGAAGGGGTTCCAAAGCCCTACGGCCCACCAGGAAACATTCCGGGGTAAAGCAATTTTGCATGGTCGGTGCGGCCAATCCGGGGTCCGCCAGCATGGTATGATGCAGCCATGTGGTGCCGCTGCGCCAATGGCCAATCACGAAAATCGGGTCCGGTTCGATCTTCACCTTCCGGATTGTTGGCTCCAGAAATGCAAGCCCGATCCATTTTCGCAGTTGATTGAAGGATGCCGTCACCAGGATTGTCGCAACCGCAGGGTATCGGCCTGGTGACACGCGTGACCAGTTGCCTTTCATCAGTTTCAGAAACGCGTCCAGCGCCATTCCATTCCAGATCCGCAACGCAAAGGGGCTGACCCCCACATCGCGGGGGCCGATCTTGCGTGTGGTGCCTTCTGGCTCTTTCATGACGCGCTCGTCCCGGTTGTTTCGAGATCGAGCAGGTCACAGATCTTGTCGGCCAACTGAGCTATCTCCTGTGCGGTGTAGGCGATGCTATCATAATACAGGATAAACCCACCCGCGCCGTTATCCGGGCCGATGTTGAACTGAAGCTCTGCCAAAGAGCGGTGATGCATGGAAACATCAACAGTCGAGATCCAATAAGGTCCTACACGCTCTTCCACGCCGATCTCCCGGCTGAACCCCTTGCTGAACAGTGATTGGTTCTGACGCGCGACTGCACGCGGCTGATACGCGCAAAACTGGTTTGGGTAACAACCTGCCGAGATCATTTGGTCTTCCCAGGCAGATCCCCGTCGGGCTGCATCCGAAGGCAGGTGATCTATTGCCAGCATCATCGTCTTGTGCAGTTCAAGAGCACCGGCTTTCACCCCGCCCTTTCCGGCTGCTTGATATGGAAAGATCACATCCAGAGTGCAATCGCCCATATAGGTGGCCAAAGCCGGGTTTGTGCGCGAGATCGGAGACACAAAAATCAACCGGTCCTGATCATAGCACTGGCACAGCGCCTCAAGGAAACCGGTGCAGAACAGTGTTGGCACACCGATATTCATTTGTTCGGCTATTGCGACCTGCCGCGCAGCGCTTTCGGGGGTGATCTTGATCTGCAGCTTGGCTGGCTCAACCTTACCGACTACGCGCCACAACGGCTCCAGCCCTTTCGCCTTTCTTCCAATGTTCGGAGCTTTTGGAAAACTGCGCACCATGTCTTTCCAGAAAGCCTCTATTTTCCTGGCTCTCGAGGGTAGCGGATTTTCATAGTGCTGAACGAACTCCGCATGGCTGACGGCGCGTGATAGGATTGGCAGGCCTATCAGATACTTCAGCAAATCCTCTGTCAGAACCACCATGCCATAGCCGTCTGTGATCGCATGGTGCACACGGGTTACGATGACATCGCCACGTTCGCCGCAATGCACTACGATCATCTCCGCCAGAGGAGAGTCCACCAATTGCATCGGTGCATTGGCAATCGCCTTTATCTGAGATTGAAAGCTCTCATCGTCCAGATCACCCAGATCGATTTCGCGTATCTCGGTGCGCGCATTCGGATCGATGACCGCCATCCACTTTCCACGGATGTTTTGCAGCCGCAAGCGCAGGCAGTCGTGCCGCGCGCTCAGCTTGTCCATAGCCCGGCTCAGGCGCCGCAGATCCACACGGGGCCTAACACGCGTCGCATTGGTCACGACCCAGTTCTGTCTCAGATCATCGAGGCAGTCCGGGTTTGTATACTGATCCAGCAGATACACCTGTCGAGCATCAGCGCGATGGATCTGAAGAGACTGTTTGCCAATCGACATGGCCTCATTGCCCCAGTGGTTGCGCGTCCCTGACCTCATCCGCGGCAGGGTGTGTTTGACCAGCTAGCTCAGACTGAACCGCACTTAGAATCCTGGAAGCATATTCCCTGTCCATGACATCCTGATCGAAGTTCAGGCGTATCCGGGGGTGTTCGCCGCCCTGTTCCACCTGAAGCCAGACATCGTGCAACATGTAAGCCGGTGAAACGGAAGACCACTCCATCGATTGTTCAAACAACACCTGGAACGGCGCCGCTCCCCACTCTGCATAGGCTGATGCAAACTCGGCTGCTGCGGCGTGGCTGTCAAAAGCACGATGATTGGGGGCCATCTTAAGCGTTGGCTCCAGCCCCGCACGCCCGATCCGGTCAGTGTTGTCCGCAGGTACGCGCAGGGGCTGATCCATCTCGAAGGGGCCGACCACTGCATATTTGGTCAGATCCCCGCGCAAAGAGTGGCGGCGATCAATGAGAACCGGGCCGCTGCTCTGCGTCACACGGCGCAGGGCCGACGCAAAGGCACACAAGAGCGTGGCCTCGGTGTACTGCGCTTCAAGCTTTCCGGTGACTTGCGCCGCAGCTCCGTGGTTCAACCCGACACCGGCCGGCAAGAGCGCCCGGCTTCTCCGTGGGAACGGCAGCGCCGAGGCACCGGCACACAGGCTGTACCACCAAAAGGCACGATCCGTCTGAGCATCTGCCCGTTCTGCATCGTACCGGCAGGCAGCCAACCTGGCCAGAACGGCCTTTCGCGGCATTGGCCGGTCGAGCGCATCTCCGCGCAATATGTGCAACACCTCGGTCAGGATCACCTCGCAGGACATTGCATCACCCAAGACAGCGTGCATCGTCACCCGAAGCCTCTGATCTGCCATGCTCAGACGCAGAAACTCGCCCGAGGCGATATCCAGCAAGCGATCGTCGTGACCCTCGACAATCTGTGTTGCCCGTCCATCCAGATAGAGCTGACCCTCATTGTCGAACCGCATGGAGAGCAAAGGATGACGCCGTTCCAGTTTCCGAAGCGCCTTTTCAAGATCGTCCATGGAACTGCCGTGCGGCACTGGGGCTTCGACCGTGTGTTCCATGGCGCGGCGCGCAGCATCAGAGGTCATCGGGGCGCGCGCCATCCGCAACATGCCGACCTGCGAATTACTGGCAAGCAGCCCCGTGTTCGACATTTTGGCCGTTCCAGGTTCATCAGATGCTTCGCCCGCGTCCTCAGCGGCGGCCGAAGCGCGTTTAAGGTTCTCGATCTCGTCGCCCAATATCTTCGAAAGATCGTCGATCGAGGGAGCTTGGAGAAACTTCGAGATCGGCAAAGAGAAGTCCAATGCCGTTTCGATACGGATCTTCAGTTCAAACGACGAAAGACTATCCAAACCAAGTTCGCTCATCGGGCGATCGCTCTGGATCGCAGCTTTGTCGATCTTCAGAACACCAGCGATTTCGTCCATAATGAACTCACGAGCGGCACCAACCAGTGCCTCTCCTTCCAACGTCATCAGGGTTGTCCGCACCTCTTGCGTCGCGCTGCCGTCCGAAAGCAGCGTACTCGCCATGCGTGGACTGGTTCCAAGCGCTGGATTGGCGCGGGTTATCTGGGTCCAGTCGGCGCGCGAATACACAAAAGACGGTGCATCTCTCGTAACACTCAGATCCATTGCGGCGGGAAAATCTGTCGCCGTCAGACCGTGCAGACCCAAGGTTTCGAGATAAGAGGCCAGGGCCGCGTTTCTGGCCACAAAACCCGCATCCGCAATCGCGCCCCAGTCAATGGCAGTACCGGGCCGGCCAAGCGCGGATCTGTAATACGCCAATGCATCAAGAAAGGCATTGGCGGCCACATAGTTACATTGCCCGGCCAAGCCGATGACCTGCGAAATCGACGAGAAGCCTATCAGAAAATCCGGCTCGACCCCGGCCTCGGCAAAGGCCCGATGCAGGTTCCAGCCACCTCTGACCTTGGGGGCCAGAACCTCGGAGATCATGTCTTCCGTCAGCTGATTGGCAAACCCGTCCTTGATGACCGCCGCACCGTGGACAACGCCTTTCAACGGTTTGTCGCTATCGAGATTGCTCTGAACGAATTCTGAAACCGCTGATGCGTCGGTGATGTCCAACGCAATGATATCCACATACGGGCCACGTGCGCGCAGCGTCTCGATGAACCCCTTACCGGTCTGGTCCGTCTTGCCGGACCGAGAGGCCAGCACCAATCGCCCTGCCCCGGCCTTTTATAGCCAATCCGCAATGCTAAGGCTGAAGCCTGCCGTGCCACCTGTGATCAGGTAACTGCCGTTCTTGGAAAGGCGCACCGGCCGGTTCTTGTCGCGACGGACTTGGAACTCCTCCTCCTGCAGCGTCACAACAACCTTGCCCACATGCTTGGCCTGGCTCATGTAGCGGATCGCATCCCCGATCTGGCTGATCGGAAACTCGGTGTACGGAAGGGGTGTTAGCGCCTGGTTGTCCAGCATTCCGATCAACTCTTGGAACATTTCGGCAAGAAGCTCGGGCCTCTCTTCCCCCATGGCCGCTAGATCCAGCACCGAAAGTGACACGTTCCGGCGCAGCGCCTTCATCCCGATCGCCGCATCTTCGTAGACATCACGTTTTCCGATCTCAAGAAAGCGACCATATGGCGCCATGATGTCCAGACCCTTGGCGATATACGCGCCGGGCAGGGAATTGAGCAGGATGTCGACCCCGGCGCCTTTGGTGATCTTCATGACGTCATCAGCAAATTTGAGGGACCGTGAGTCCATCACATGAGGCACGCCCAGATCTTTCAGAAGGCGGCGTTTCTCGGGGCTGCCCGCCGTTGCGAATATCTCCGCTCCGGCAGCTTGGGCGAGCTGAACCGCAGCGGTGCCGACGCCACCCGTGGCCACATGAATGAATACCTTTTCCCCCGGCCGCATCCGCCCCACATGGTTCAGCGCATAATGGGCCGTGGCGAATGCACTGGGAATGGTGGCTGCCTGCGCAAGCGAGATGTGATCTGGCAGCAGGGTCAGAACGCTTGGGTTCACCGTCATGAACCGCTGAAGGCAGCGTTTTCCAAGCCCCATTACCCGGTCGCCAGCTTTGAACGCAGTCACGGCCTCCCCCACGGCCTCGATCACGCCCCCATATTCCAAGCCCAGGTTTTCCCACGCGGGTTCGGGCTCTGCCTCGGCTGGCAACAATCCTGTCACGGCCATGATGTCCCGGAAATTCAGCCCGACCGCAGAAATTCGGACCCGAACCTCGTCCGGTCCGATCGGTTGCAACGGGATTTCGACCAAGCCGACATGGTCGATGACACCGGGATTGTTCATCGTTGCATGGAAATTGATGCTTTTGTCGGCTTTGGGAACGGTCAGCAGCTTCCATTCGAAGTCATCCGGCCCCGCATGGCGTAACCGCGGAACAAGGCACGCCGCGTCGCGCAGGATCACCTCGGTTTCGGGGCCAGGCCGCAGGATCCGATCTGCCAGTTGTGATAAGTTGGACAATGACCGGGTGTCGGCATCGATCAGACGGATCCGGTATTCTGGCGTCTCGGTCGCCAAACCACGCGCCACCGCGACCACCGGCATCTGGGTTAAGATCCGGCTGCTATTGGCTCCGCCGCCGGAATCCGGATAGGCCCCGGATGTCAGGACCACGATTTCAGGCAGTCCATTCTCGCCGCTCCGCGCGAAATCCATGAGGTCGCCAAGCGCGATCAGATCCTTGGTGCATCGGTCGATGGTCCCGAAAAGCTCATCTGTTGAACTGTCTTCCGATACAGACGGCAGCGCCAGAGGCCACGTGACGGCAATACCGGCCAGGTCACCGGCTTCAATCATATCAGCAGCCAGTTCAATCAGCCCGCTGCGGATATCCTCGCCCAGTTCAGAACGCGCGACACCGATGACCTCTGCGCCCGAGGCGGTCAGCGCCTTTGCAAGGGACGCGTCATCCTCCGCTCCGCCCTCCAGCAACAACCAACGACCGACCACCGGTGCAATCTCGGCATCCTCTTCACGCAGGGGCACGAGGTCTTGCCGAACAAAGTGGGCAGGAACCTCATCTCCCTCAGTCTCGGTCCGGGAGTTTGGCAAAAGGCTGATCTTTAGCCGCTCAACAGACATCAGGACACGCCCATCCCCGTCGCGCACGGTAAAGCCGGCGGTTGGCTGCAGTTTGTTGGTCTGCTTGATCTGATCTGCTTCAACGAAAACTTCGTCGGGGAAATCGCCATAAACCCGAATGCGGCCGACGCCGACAGGCAGGCACACTGGATCACCGGGCCGAGGGCCTTTGCGGATGCGCTTCAGTGTCATACGCGGTTCCAAAACCTGAAGACAGCCATCCAGCATCGTCGGATGCGCGAAGTGCCGGTGCTTGGTAGATTTTCCACCCTCTTGCAAAACAACACGCGCATAGGTCTTGGACGCAGTCATCCAGAGCTGATCGATGGTCTGGAAGGCGTCGCCATAGTTAATGAATCCGGTCGAGGTATCGGCAAAGTAGACGTAGTCTGTGTCGATTTCCTTCAAACCCTTGCGCTCTTGGTTGAATGGGCGGGCGGGCGGTGCCTTGACATCGGTCACCCGAACCCGCGCTTCACTTCGCAATACCCAATCATCATTCGCGTCGCGCACCCGTGAATAGAGCTTTACCCTGCCTCTGTCGGGATCGAGGATCGTGCTGAAGAGGATCTCTGCGTCCGGGTCTATGAACAATGCTTCGTGAATGATCGCATCTTCGATCTCCAGGGTCTTGTCGGCCCCGAACTCTTCTCGGCACATGGCGATCATGGTGTCGATGTATCCTGCCGCCGGGAAGATCACGTCCGACTGCAACCGATGATCCTTCAGATACGCATAGGCACGCAGGTTGAGCTCTGAAAGCCAGCTTTTGCTGTTGCCCCGCGCGCGCTGGCCCAGGAACGGATGCTTGATCGGCTTGAACAGCACCAGATCGCTTTCCTCGGATCCCTGCTAGAACGGCTCTGACTGCCATGCATTGGCCGGCAGATCGATATGTCTCGAAGGCTGACCCGTGATTGCAGGCCAATTCAGGTCAACCCCCTGCACGAATAGTTCTGCTGCCGCCTGCGCCATGGTCTCAAAATCCGACGCCTTGCGCGACAACGAGTTCAGAACGCTGACATTCGCCCCCGCCTCCAACGCGGTGCTGCGGGTTGGCCCCGCAAGCGTTGCAGCCGGCCCAAGTTCAAGGAAGGTCGTCGCGCCGTGCAGCAAAGCCGCTTCGATACCTGATTGGAAATTCACCGGGCGGCGCAGATTGAGCCAACCATAGTCGGTGTCGAACCGGGTTTCCGGCCGGCCCGTAACGGTCGACAGAAACGGGATATCAGGAACTGACCAGTCAATCGTTGCCATCTCACGGCGGAACCAATCTTCACCGGCATCAAGATGATAGGAATGCCAAGCGGTATCCACGGTCAGCGCACGGATAAACGTGTCCGGGTTCATCATCTGAAACTCTTCGACGAAATCGTGCAGAGCATCATGATCGCCGCTGATCGTCGTCGACCCCGGCCCATTGATTGCAGCTATTCCAAGCTTGCCGTGGTCGGGCAAAAGGGCCTCGACATCCCGAACATTCAAACCAATGGCGGCCATGGCGCCTTTCTTGCCCAACTGGTCGCGGATGATTCCGCGCTTGGACAGGAACCGTGCCGCCCCGGACAGGGACAACCCACCCGCAAGATAGCTGGCCGCGGCTTCGCCAATGGAATGACCGACAACCATGTCCGGCGTGACGCCAAAATCACGCCATACCGCCGCAAGCCCATATTGAATTGCAAACAGGGCCGGTTGCGTCACCGTCGTATCATCTATCCGAGAGCTGTCCTTGTCGCGCAGCAGTTCTTCCTTGATGGAGAATCCTGCGACCGGATGGAATTCGGCGTCGAACGCCTCGACCGCCGATCGGAAGGTTGCATTGTGAAGCAGCAGATCGCGGGCCATGCCCCACCACTGACTGCCCTGCCCGGCAAAGGTGAAGCACAGCTTGCGATTGCCCTGTCTCTGACCGGTCACGATGTTGGGTTGATCCGTAGCCCCTGCTGCAAGTTTGCGAAGGGCCGACCTGAGTTCTTTCTCGCTTCGAGCCAAAATGGCTGCGCGATACATCAGGTGGCTGCGCTTTGTGGCCAATGCCGCCGAGAGATCTGACAAAGGGACATTTGCCAAGCTCCCACCTTTGGCAAGCTCCCTTAGCAAAGCCGACGCATTTGCCCTGAGCGCTGACTCCGTCGAGCCTGAGATCGGAAAGAAAAGTGGGAAGGACGGCACTTAGCTGTGGTCCTGGGCGACTGGCCTCGCCGGAACGGGGTGGTGATCATAGGAAATCGGGGGAGGTGAAGACAGCAATGCGCAGGCATTCGCCCCGCCAAAACCGAATGAATTGACGACGGCGTGCCGTCGCTCCGCCACCTCTGGAAACGGCTCTGGCTGAATTGGAACCTGAAGGTTGAGAGCGTCAAATGGGATATGCGGATTGGGCGTTTTGAAATGGATGTTCGGGGCCACGGTTCCGGTCTTGACGGACATCGCAGCCTTGATCAGTCCGGTGATCCCCGCCCCGCTTTCCAGATGACCGACATTCGCCTTGCATGATCCCACGAAAACCGGGCGATCGGGCGTGTTCTGGCCGATAACAGTGCCAATCGCCCCGGCCTCGATCGGATCACCGACAGGGGTGCCCGTGCCATGCGCTTCGACAAAGCCAATTTCGGCAGGCGTGATCTGCGTGCTGTCGAACAAGGCAGACAACATGGCGATCTGGGCGTTTTGACTGGGGGCGGTGATGGTGTTGGTCGCCCCGTCCTGATTGGCAACGGTCGCATCAATAATGGCGTGGATGCGATCCGCGTCCGCCCGCGCACGACTGAGCGGCTTGATGACAATCATCCCGACGCCTTCACCCCGCACAAATCCGTTCGCCGCGGCGTCAAAAGTGGAGATTCGACCAGTGGGCGAAATCATGCCCGCCTTGGAAAAGACCATGAAGGGTGATGGATGCGCCATCGCGTTCACACCACCGACAAGGGCCATGTCACATGCACCGCTGCGCAGGTTCCACACGGCTTGGTTAAGGGCAGTCAGAGACGATGAGCAGGCCGTATCGACAGCATAGCTTGGGCCGGTCAGGTTTAGCCGGTGGGAAATCCGGTTGGCATTGATGCAGAGCGCATAGCCAGTTCCGGCATAGGCCTCTGTCGCCGTAAGCCGCATTTCCTGCAAGCTGCGATAGTCCGACTGCGACACGCCGATGAACACGCCGGTGCTTTGACGCGAAAACTCCTCCAGTGGGATCTGAGCATCCAGCATGGCATCGACGGCACCTTGCAGCACCAAGCGCTGCTGTGGGTCCATCCCCTGAGCTTCGCGTGGTGAAATACCGAAGAACTTGGCGTCGAAACCGCGCAGATCGTCAATGAAACCGGCCCATTTGCTGACTGATTTGCCGATCGAATCCGGGTTCGGATCATAGAAAACATCCACGCCCCACCGATCCTCGGGAATTTCGGAAATTCCGCATTGCTTGCGCATCAAGAACGAAAAAAACTCTTCCGGGCTGTTGTTCCCTCCGGGAAGCGTACACGACATGCCCACAATCGCTATTTGATCGCATTCTGCGCGTGGAAATCCTCGGTCAACTGTCGTCATCTTCGATCCCCCCCGGGTCAACAGCGTCAAGAGAAGTAGAGCGAGCCGATCCAACTGACGCCGTTAATATTTTCTTTGTGAGCTATTCTGATAAGCCTTTCAAGCGGGGCTCTGATGATGTGACTGCCCCCAGGACGACATCATGGCGCCAGGGTGGTCTGGGATGATGCACGAAGGTGGGCGATCTCATGATCAGGGCCTCTTTGAGGGGATCTCGCAAGAAGGAAAACGCAATGTATTCCATGTGAAGGGTCTTCTTGGCGTGGCCTGATTGCGTCCGCCGTGCTGCCGAAACATGGCGACACTCTGCCGGGGACGACGTTGACATTGTTCAGATCATCTGCGCCCCTCGTGGCCTTGGATTCGAGACAGACATGACAGGTGCAACGATGCAGCAATCTCGGCGGATTTCGACGTTGAACGGGGATGGTGACGACGGCTGGGGCCTGTTCATCGCCGCTCGCGAGATGATCGCAGCGGGGACGCCCGTGACCGAGCTTACAATTGGCGAGCATGACGTGCGCACCGATCCGGTGATCCTTGACGCCATGCACGCATCGGCACGTTCGGGAAACACCGGTTATGCGATGATCCCCGGCATCGACGCGCTGCGCGATACGGTTGCCGCGCGGGTGCAGCAGCGGTCCGGCCAGAAAACCACGCGCGACAACGTGATTATAACGCCGGGTGGTCAGGCGGCGCTGTTCATGGCCCACCACGCCACCTGTGACGAGGGCGACCGAGCCTTGTTTATCGACCCGTATTACGCCACCTATCCCGGCACGATCCGGGCCGTGGGTGCGGTGCCTGTGCCCGTTAAGGCGCGATCAGCCCATGGGTTTCAGCCTGATCCGAAAGAGATTGCCAAGGCAGCCCCCGGTGCAAAATCGCTTCTGATCAACTCTCCCAACAACCCCACAGGCGCGGTCTATGGGGCCGAGACGATGAACGGAATCGCCCGCGTTGTGCAAGAGCATGACCTGTGGCTGATCTCGGACGAAGTCTATGACACGCAGGTCTGGGAAGGCCCCCATATCAGCCCACGTACCCTGCCGGGGATGGAAGAGCGCACGTTGCAGATCGGGTCGCTTTCGAAAAGCCATGCGATGACCGGGTCGCGCTGTGGCTGGATCGTGGCGCCAGAGGATGTGACTGAGAACCTGATTCAACTGGCCACCAACACCAATTACGGGGTCGCGGGTTTCGTTCAGGCTGCGGGGCTTTTTGCGCTGGAACTTGGCGAAGATTTCGAGGCCCGGATAGCAGAGCCTTTCCGGCGCCGTCGCGGGCTGGTGCTGGATCTGGTCGCGCAGCAGCAGATTGTCCGCGCGATTCCGGCCCAAGGGGCGATGTATGCAATGCTGGACATTCGCGCCACCGGGATGACCGGCGAGGAGTTTGGGTTTGCCCTGCTGAACAAGCATCATATCGCTGTTATGCCGGGTGAAAGCTTTGGCCAGGCAGCTGCAGGCCATATCCGCGTTGCGCTGACTGTGGACGATGACCGCCTGCGCGAGGCGGTGGCGACACTGCTGGACTTCGCGTCCAAGCAAGTGAAGGCGGCATGAAGATCGAATTGATTTGAATGAAACGATCTGTGCGCTATCCTTAGTTAACATTCACAACCATTGGATGTAGCGCCATGCCTTACCTTTCTGTCCGCCGCACTGTCGCCGTGATCGCCCTACTTGTGCTGCCCTCGTCCCTTTTGGCACAGGATATGGCCTTTGACGTTGGCGAGGTTCCTGCATCCGTCGAGAACGGTGGATTTCGCTACTTTTCCGTGATGACCGAAAGCGGGCCACTCAACCTGCATGATGGACCCTCTGCAGGGGCGTCCGTGACCGCGCGCCTGGCGCGGGGGACGTTTCTCAACAATCTCGGTTGCCAAGGTGGCGCAGAACGAGCCTGGTGTGACGTGCAACCTGTGGGAGGCGGGCCTCGTGGCTATGTAGCGGCCGAGTTCCTTGCCCCAGGTGTTGGCCCGAACGGCGCAGCCATGTCCGGATATGACGACAGCGCCTCGCGCGCTGGACAAAGAGATTTCGATGCGACCGGGGCTGTAGCCTGTAGAGTTTCGGCCGGACAAGCTCCGGCACAATGCCCCTTCGGCGTCGCCCGTGCCGGCGGCGGGGATGCAACCATGATCGTAACGCTGCCTGACGGGCGCAGTCGCGCGATCTTCTTCCAGCTAGGACAAGCCATCGGCGCCGATGGCATTGGAACATTTACCGTGACCCGCATGGGCGACACGTCGCTGATTGCACTTGATGGAGAAACCTACGAAGTCCCCGACGCGATTCCACTCGGGGGCTAGGCGATGGAATTCCAATCAGTCTTGCTGAGTGTGCTTTTCATAGCCGGCACGATCCTTTTGGCCCTGGCGGTCTATTTCACGATGCGCCGACTGGTCGGCGATAATTTTGAAACCGACACCGAAACACTGGCCGGGTCTGTTATCTTCCGGGTGTCCGCCCTCCACGGTTTGATCCTGGCGCTCGTCTTCGCGCAGGAACTGGTAGCCTATGACCAGTTGCAGACCAACCTCGTGCGCGAGGCAACGGCAATTGCCGATATCTACAACGACATCCGGCGCTATGACACTGATGTGGAGGAAGACGTTCAGGCGGCGCTTTCGGCCTATGTGCGCGTAGTGATCGAGGAAGAATGGGCGCTTCTGGCGGACCAGCAAGCCTCAAGCGGCCAAGGCTGGGTGCTGCGTGAACAGGTGTACAATGCGTTGCTTGACCTCACACCAGACACGCCGCGCCAGGCCACGCTGCGCGATCATATGTTGTATAAGATCCAGCTGATTGCGGAGCTTCGGCAGGAAAGGGAAAACACAGCAAGCCATTCGATCAGCCCGCTTTTCTGGGCTGCCTCCCTTATCGGGATCGTGCTGGTCACAATCCCCTATTTCATCTTCAAACCAACCAAGCTGCACATCGCACTATTGTCCGTATATGGCGGTTTCACGGGGCTGGTGATGTACACGATATTTGCCTTCTCCGATCCATTCGACGACCCTGGCGCCTTGCGGCCCGTGGCTTTTGAACGTCTTTTGGAAACCGAGATCGGCGACAGCTAGGGGTTTGGGCTTCCCTCATATTCCTACGCATGTTAAGCATTTCTCTGCGATAACAGTAAAGGTACGGGGATGAACCACGACGATCTGCCGAAATGGTCCGCAAAAGCCGCCTCCTGGGCTCAGGACTATCACGCCACTCTCCGAAACCGGCCCGTGCGGCCATCCGTTGAGCCCGGCAGCGTCCGCGAAGCCTTGCCTGAAACCGCACCCGAGAACGCGGAGCCAATGGAGGCGATTTTCGCTGATTTTGAGCGTCTGGTGCCCGATGCCATGACCCACTGGCAACACCCGCGCTTCTTCGCCTATTTCCCTTCCAATGCCTCGCCCGCTTCCATGCTGGCAGAGCAGCTGGCCAATGCCATCGCCGCGCAGTGTATGCTCTGGCAAACCTCGCCCGCCGCGACCGAGATCGAAGAACGGATGATCCAGTGGCTGCGCGCGGGGCTGGGATTGCCCGAGGGGATGACGGGCACGATCCACGACACTGCAACCACGGCGACACTTTCGGCCGTCCTGACCATGCGTGAACGGGCGCTGAACTGGCACGGGCTGACCGAGGGGCTTTCCGGCCAGCCGGTCTTGCGGGTCTATGCATCTGCGCAGACACATAGCTCTGTCGACAAGGCCGTTCGGCTGGCCGGAATCGGGCAGCAAAACCTGGTGAAAATTCCAACGCGGGACGACCTGTCGATGGATCCCGATGCGCTCGCAGCCGCCATCGCGAATGATCGGGCGGCGGGGATGGTTCCGGCAGGCGTTATCTTCTGCGCGGGCGGTACGTCGGTGGGGGCCTTCGACGATATCGCAGCCTGCCTGCCCGTGGCGCAGGCAGAGGAACTCTATACCCATGTCGACGCAGCTTGGGCCGGCTCGGCGATGATCTGTGAGGAATTCAGGCCGTTGTGGGCGGGGGCTGAGGACTGCGATTCCATCATCTTCAACCCGCATAAATGGCTTGGTGTGCAGTTCGACTGTTCGGTTCAGTTCCTGCGCGACCCCACCCCACAGATCCGCACCCTAGGGCTGCGTCCGGATTATCTGGAGACGCTGGAAAGCTCTGATATTACCGATTTCAACGAGTGGACGGTACCCCTAGGCCGCCGGTTCCGGGCGTTGAAGCTGTGGTTCGTGCTGCGCGCCTATGGGGTGGAGGGGCTGCGCGAGCGGCTGCGCAACCACGTGGCCTGGGTTGCGGAACTGGCCGACCGGGTGGCGGCGATCCCCGGGCTGGAGATTGTGACTGCCCCCCGCCTGGCGCTGTTTTCCTTCGCGCATCAGGACGGCGACGCTGCAACAGAAGACCTGATCCAGCGCGTCAATGCCGATGGTCGCGTCTACCTGACCCAAACGCGCCATGAAGGTCGCTTCGTCATCCGCATGACTGCGGGCAGTTTCGACTGCACCCGCGATGATGTGATGATGGTGGAAACGGTCCTGCGCGAGATGCTTGGATAGGGGGATTTCGCCGTGGCTTTGCCGCGCCGATCGGCGGGGGGATCCACCCCACGCCCCCCCCTGAGGTTTTTGACCAAGATGAAAGGGTCAGCGCGGCAGGGCTGCGGCCTCTTTCGCAAGTGCTTCAATGCGCTGCCAATCGCCGCTTTCCACCGCGTCCTTGGGGGCGACCCAGGACCCGCCCGCGCAAACAACGTTCGGCAAGCTTAGGTAATCATTCGCATTTTTCATGCTGACACCGCCCGTAGGACAAAAAGCAATCTGCGGGATCGGCGCGCCAATGGCCTTTAGCGCCGGTGCGCCGCCAGAGGCTTCTGCGGGAAAGAACTTGAGCATCGAATAGCCGCGTTCCAGCAGGCGCATCGCCTCACTGGCTGTGGCTGCGCCGGGCAGAAGTGGCAAGTCGGCCTCTTCACAGGCATCAAGCAAGCGATCGGTGGCACCAGGCGAAACGCCGAACTGTGCCCCCGCGTCCTTGGCCGCCTGCACATCGGCAGGCGTCAGCAGAGTCCCTGCTCCGACAACGCCGCCAGACACCTTGGCCATTTCGCGGATCACATCAAGCGCGGCAGGCGTGCGAAGCGTCACTTCCAGCGCCGGAAGCCCCCCCGCGACGAGCGCTTGCGCCAAGGGCTCTGCATGGGCTGCATCATCGACGACGAGAACCGGGATAATTGGGGCAAGCGCCGCAATCTCGCGGGCACGGATAGAGGCTTGTTGCGGGGTCATGTTCAATGTCCTTCGGATCGGGGCCGGTTGCGGGATTGGTGCGTCTCCGGCGAGAGTATTCGGGCCAAGAAAAGATTAGACGACAACACCCGCGCCAGAGGTTGCGGGGCCTGCATTGATGCGGAATGCCTCGAACAACTCCCGGCCGATGCCAAAGCCGTTTGCGGACAGGTCCGGCGCTGCCGCAACGCGGTCTGTAACACCCTCGGTCAGGACATCGAGCGTGCCGTTTGTGGCATCGACGCGGATCAGGTCACCGTCCTGAATCTTGGCGATCAGACCGCCGTCGAGCGCCTCGGGCGAGACATGAATTGCAGACGGCACCTTGCCGGATGCGCCCGACATGCGGCCATCAGTCACCAAAGCAACCTTGTGTCCACGGTCCTGCAACACCGCAAGCACCGGGGTCAGGCTGTGCAGTTCCGGCATTCCGTTGGCGCGCGGTCCCTGAAAACGGACAACCACAACAACGTCGCGGTTCAACTGACCGGCATGAAAGGCTTTTTTCACATCGCCTTGATCGTGGAAGATGGCTGCCGGGGCCTCGACCACATGGCGTTCAGGGGCGACGGCAGACACTTTCATGATGCCCTGACCGAGATTGCCGGTCAGCTCCGCCAAACCGCCAGATGCCTGAAACGGATCAGTGGCCGGCCGCAAAATCTTTTCGTTCAGGCTGGTTCCGGCACCATCCGCCCAGACAACCTTGTCGCCTTGCAGCTTGGGTTCCTGCCGGTAGCGTGACAGGCCATCGCCAGCAATGGTAACGGCGTCTTCATGCAATAGCCCGGCGTCCAGCAGTTCGCCGATCATGTAGCCAAGTCCACCAGCGGCGTGGAAATGGTTCACATCGGCAAGCCCATTGGGATAGACCCGCGCCATCAGCGGGGTGACGGCAGAAATGTCCGCGAAATCAGAAGGCTCCAAAATAATCCCCGCCGCGCGTGCCATTGCAGGCAGATGCAGAACGAGATTGGTAGAGCCGCCCGTCGCCATCAGCCCGACGATTCCGTTGACGAATGCCTTTTCATCCAAGACCTCACCCGCCGGGCGATAATCATTGCCAAGCGCGGTGATCCCAATCGCCCGTTCTGTCGCGGCAACCGTCAGTGCATCGCGAAGCGGCGTGTTGGGGTTCACAAAGGACGATCCCGGCAGGTGAAGCCCCATGAATTCCATCAGCATCTGGTTGCTGTTGGCAGTGCCATAGAAGGTACAGGTTCCGGGACCGTGATACGAGGCCATCTCGGCCTCCATCAGCTTGTCGCGCCCCACTTCGCCGGTGGCAAACTGCTGACGGACCTTGGCTTTTTCGTCGTTCGGCAAGCCGCTGGTCATTGGGCCTGCGGGCACGAAAACAGCCGGGATATGGCCAAAAGTGGCGGCGGCAATGATCAGACCGGGCACGATTTTGTCGCAGACCCCCAGATACATCGCCGCGTCAAAGCAGTTGTGGGACAGGGCTACACCTGCCGCCAATGCAATCACGTCGCGGGAAAAGAGGCTCAGCTCCATTCCCGGCTGACCTTGAGTCACCCCGTCGCACATCGCGGGAACACCGCCCGCCACTTGTGCGGTGGCCCCTCGGGCACGTGCTGCATCCTTGATGAGGCTGGGGAACCGTTCAAACGGCTGATGCGCCGACAACATGTCATTATAGGCGGTAACGATGCCAATATTTGGCGCACGACCTTCCGCCAGACGTCCCTGATCACCTCCCATTGCGGCATAGGCATGGGCCTGGTTGCCACAGGTCAGGTGGGCTCGCGCCGGGCCTTGATCTGCGGCGCGGCGCATCCGGTCGAGATAAACGCTGCGGCTGTCAGCCGACCGGGCGATGATCCGGTTTGTGACCTCTGCAATCTGAGCGTTAAGCGGCATCGGAGACTCCCTGAGTATTTGCTACCGCACCATATAGTCCGTTAGCGCTAACATTACCAGTCCCGAATTGAACGTTCGGCCTGCTAGAGCGTCGTTCCCACAAGAGCCCCGATCGCTGATGTGGCCCCCATGGCCAGCACCCCCCATATGACGACCCGCATAGCAGCACGCATCTTGGGCGCCCCGCCTGCCTGAGCACCAAGGGCACCAAGCGCGGCAAGAGCAACAATCGTGGCGAGCCCCACGGACCAGACCAACCCGTTTAGCGGTGCGAACATGGCGACAAGTAGCGGTGCGGCAGCCCCCACGGCAAAGGTCAGGGCAGATACAACGGCTGCCTGTACCGGCGCGGGTGGCGACAGGTCGGTTATTCCAATCTCGTCTCGCAAATGCGCGGCGAGTGCGTCTTTCTCGGTCAGTTCCACCGCAACCTTGCGGGCCAGATCGGGCGACAATCCACGGAATTCATAGATCGCTACCAGTTCTTCCAATTCCGATTCCGGGTTGTGTTCCAGCTCGTATTTTTCGCGTTCCGTATCGGCGGCCTCGGTGTCGGCCTGGCTGGACACCGAGACATATTCCCCTGCTGCCATGCTCATCGCACCCGCCATCAAGCCGGCGGTTCCGGCCAGCACGATGGCCATCCGGTCCCCACCACCAGCGGCGACACCCGCGATCAGCGAGGCGGTGGACAGTATGCCGTCATTTGCCCCCATCACGGCGGCGCGTAGCCAGCCGGTGCGAAAGGACAGATGTGGTTCTTCGTGCGATGAGGGTTGGTTCGAGAGATCAGACATCAGACAAAAGGATCTTTCCAGGGTTGAAGATGTTGAACGGATCCACGCCGCGCTTCACTGCCGCCATCATGGTCAGGGCACCTTCGCCCAACTCTCCCATCAGGTACTCCGCCTTGCCCTGCCCGATCCCGTGTTCACCGGTGCAGGTGCCGTCCATGGAAATGGCTAGGTCGTTCAGCCAGCTGATAAAAGTCCTGGCGCGTGCCACCTCGTCCGGGTCTTCCATCAGGATCAGCGGCAAAGTGTGGAAATTGCCGTCGCCCACATGCCCCACCACAGGCGCGATCAAGCCCAATTCCTCGGCCTTGGCCTGCGCGGCTGTCACGCATTCGGCAAGGCGGGACACGGGAACGCAGCAATCGGTGGAAATGCCCTTGGCCCCAGGTCGCAGTGCGAGGCTGGCCCAGTAGGCATCGTGTCGTGCCTGCCAGAGCTTGTTGCGATCCTCGGGCTTCGTGGTGAAGGCAAAGCCCTGGCTTCCGAACTCTTCCGCAATGTCGCCAAAGGTTTGCGCCTGTTCCCTCACGGAGTTTTCAGATCCGTGGAACTCTAGCAACAAAAGCGGCTGTTCCGGCAGGTCCAGCTTGGAATAGGCGTTCACCCCCTTGACGGACAGTGCGTCCAACAGCTCGATCCGTGCCACAGGCAGGCCCATCTGGATCGTCATGATCACCGCGTTGCAGGCGTCCTCGACTGTCGCAAAGGAGCATGTGGCCGCCGAGATCGCCTCGGGGATGCCCTGCAGCTTCAGCGTCAATTCGGTGATCAAGCCAAGCGTACCCTCAGAGCCCACGATCAACCGTGTCAGATCATATCCGGCGCTGCTTTTGCGGGCCCGATTACCGGTCTTAACCATCTCACCAGACGGCAGCACCGCCTTCAGTGCCAGCACATTGTCTTTCATCGTGCCATACCGCACCGCGTTCGTGCCTGACGCCCGTGTCGCGGCCATCCCGCCAAGTGAAGCATTGGCACCGGGATCGACGGGAAAAAACAGGCCCGTATCGCGCAGATAGGTATTCAGCGCCTCTCGGGTCACGCCGGGCTGAATCACCACATCCATATCCTCGGGATGCACGGCCAGAATCTTGTCCATGCGGGTGAAGTCCACGCTGATTCCGCCAGCGGGGGCGTTGACATGGCCTTCCAGGGACGTGCCAGTCCCGAACGGGATGACCGGCACCCGATGATCTGCACAGATGCGCACCACATCCTGAACTTCTTCGGCAGTTTCCACGAAGATCACTGCATCGGGCGGCTGGTTGTCGATCCAGGTGGTGGTATGAGCGTGCTGCTCCCGGATTGAATCGCCCGTTTCCAGACGCTCTCCGAACCGTTGCTTCAGCAGGGCAACGGCCATGCCTATGCCGTCCTCATTTCGCGGCAAGACCATCAGCTCGGCCATAGCGACCACCTCCCTCATTTGCACCCAACAGCCAGAACCTAAGCCTGTGCTTGGCTCGGTGCAATTGCCGCGGAGGACGCTTCTGTCCGAAATTCGCCTTGTTAACCATTATTTTGCACCCGACGTCATCTGGACGATACAGATTGCCTGTATTGCTTGGCCAAAACATGGCTTGAGCGGTCTTCACAATGTCATATCACCTGCCACCCATACGCCTGACCGGGGCCCGGATTTTGCGAAACGGCCAGTTTCAGCGCCGGTCAATTGGAATAACGCGCGGACGGTTGACCACGGGGCCTCTGCCACAGGTCGATCTTGGCGGATACCTCGTACTGCCGGGCATCGTCGATCTGCACGCCGACCGTGTGGCACCCGCGAAGCTTCGGGATTTGGAAGCGATCAAGGCCCGACTGTCCAGAGAAGGCGTGACGACGGCCTGGCTGGCGGTTCCGTCTGACCCCGCCCCATTGATTGATCAGGTTCTGACACGTCTGAATGCGATCCGCGGCGGGATCGACCTGCGTGCCAAACTGATCCTTGCCCCCGATGCGTATTTCAGCCCCGATCATCTGCGCCGATTGGAATCCCAGAGGCTCGATTTCGCCTGTTTCGATTCTGTTGGCAGAACGGATACCGGGGACAGCTCCGGCCCAACCTTCCCACGAGAACTCTGTCGGATGGCCGAATGCCTCGACGCGCTTGGCATTCCCTATGGCAGCCTTGGAGACGCCACTGCAGAAACGCGGGAATATTACCGGATGCTCGGCGCGCGCTTTGTGGAACAGCCGCGCAGCCGGGCTGCGGCGGCCACCGCCCATGCTATGGACGACTGCGTCATTGCCACCGCCGCCAGCCTAAAGCCGAGTGCCAGTGTGGGTGAAGCAAATGGAACCGCACGCCTGGTGGCAGAGGGCCTTTGCGATGCGATTGTGTCGAACGGTGTGCCCGGCGTCATGTCCGACGCGGCCTGGATCTTGGCCAATGGAACAGCCGAGGCGCTGGCGACTGCCTGGTCGCTCATCTCCCGTCGCCCTGCCGAGCTGATGGGGCTGGCCGATCGCGGGGTTCTGGAACCCGGCAAACGCGCCGATCTGACCATCATTCACGAAAAGACCCGCAGGGTTGAGGCGACCATTGCGAAGGGCCGGCTATGCTTTTCCAGCAGCGAGGTTGCGGCGCGTTTCGGGTTGTCCCGCGAGGAAGTCCCAATGGCCGCAGAATGACCATTGCCGACGAACTGCAGCGCACTTTAACCCTTTCGTAATATATCTTTCCTTACTCTTGCCGATGTGTCCGAGGTAGCCGACTGCCAAAGACGCTGAAGGACGGCCCCTGGCGTATTGCACCCAAAACACCGCGCCAGGGGTCGGCCGGAATTCCGGCTGTCTGCCCAAAAAGCTGAAAGAAAAGGTTAAGCCTGGATCATTCTGCTGCGTCGGCCCGCGCGGCATCGATCTCGGCCGCCTTGCGTTCGACCTGTTCGACGATGTGATCCACCATGCCCTCATTGGCCAGCTTATGGGCCTGTTTGCCGTCGAGATAGACCATCCCCGACCCTGCCCCGCCGCCGGTAAAGCCGACATCGGTCAACAGCGCCTCTCCCGGCCCGTTCACCACGCAGCCGATGATCGACAGGCTCATCGGGGTCTTGATATGGGCGAGCCGGTCCTCAAGCAGTTCCACCGTCTTGATCACATCAAAACCCTGCCGCGCGCAGGACGGGCAAGAGATGATGTTGACCCCGCGATGGCGCAGCCCGAGCGCCTTGAGGATTTCATAGCCAACCTTGACCTCTTCGACCGGATCGGCAGACAGGCTGACCCGCAGCGTATCGCCAATGCCCATCCATAGCAGGTTGCCAAGCCCGATGGCGGATTTCACCGTGCCTGTCATCAGGCCGCCCGCCTCGGTGATCCCTAGGTGAATGGGCGCGTCTGTGGCCTCGGCCAGACCCTGATAGGCGGCGGCGGCCATGAACACGTCAGACGCCTTGACGCTGATCTTGAACTCGTGGAAATCGTGATCCTGAAGAATGCGGATATGGTCGAGCCCGCTTTCGATCATGGCATCGGGGCACGGCTCTCCATATTTATCCAGCAAGTGCTTTTCCAAAGATCCTGCATTCACCCCGATCCGGATCGAACAGCCATGATCGCGGGCGGCCTTTACCACCTCGGCCACGCGGGTGGCGTCACCGATATTGCCGGGATTGATACGCAAGCAGGCGGCGCCCGCCTCGGCGGCTTCAATCCCGCGTTTATAGTGGAAATGGATATCGGCCACGATCGGCACCGGGCTTTCCGAGACGATCTCTTTCAGTGCTTTGGACGACGCCTGATCAGGCACCGAAACCCGGACAATATCGGCCCCTGCCTCGGCGCAGGCCTGAACTTGCGCGATGGTGCCCGCCACATCTGTTGTCAGAGTATTGGTCATCGTCTGAACGGAAATCGGCGCGCCGCCCCCCACGGGCACGTTGCCCACCATGATGCGGCGGCTGTGGCGACGGTCGATATTGCGCCAGGGGCGGATGGGATTGTGGGACATGTCAGTCTGCCTCGGGCCTGATCAAACGCTGTTACCCGTCAGATAGCCCTTGCGCCGGGGCGCGGCAACGGGGTGCGTCAGTTATCGTCGCTCAGAACCAGAGCTGCCACGCGCGGCAGGTCGGGATCGGCGGCGGCATCGGCCATCACGTAATTGTCCGACAGCGCATCAGCGGTCAGAACGACGTCACGGGCAATGGAGGTTCCGGGTCCGGCGGGGCCAAGGGTCACGCCATTTACCGCGAAATAAAGCGAGCCGGAATTGCCCGCCCGCAGGGTCGGCAGATCGGCGCCTTCGGGCAGGGTGTAGCTGTCACCCGCATTGAGCGTGCCTTCGAACAAAACGGTGCCGGAGGCAGAGCTCACGCGGATCCAAGACGGGCGCACGGCAAAGAGCACGACCTCATCGGAAGTCGGAGCCTCAGTCACCTGAACGGCACCAGCCAGTTCATAACTTTCCTCGGGCGCGGTCGGACGGGCAAGGCCCGGTGGCTGCGCAAATTCACCAACCGCATCTGGGTCAAGCGTCGCAATGGCCTCGTCGCGTGGGGTCAGGACCGGAGTGTCGAGCGCCTGAGGACGATAAAGCCGGTCAATCGGATCGACCGTGGGCAAGCGCGGTGTCGTGGCATCGGGCAGATCCGTCGCGGCAAGCGACATGACACCAGCCGCTTCGACAGGGTCAAGCGTGGCGACCGTCTGCGGTGCCTCTTCAACGGGCACGAACTGAACCCGCTGGATTTCGGTCAGAACCGACCACGCCCCGTATCCGATGACACCCACAAGGGCGATCAGGACAGCGGCAGAACCAAGCGCGCCGGGTTCCAGCCGGTTGAAAAGGCTTTCGCGTTCGGGTGCGAACGACACGCGGGCGGTGGACATCACATCATTGGGATTCAAACGCCGCGGAGCATCCCCAAAGACCCGCTTCGCCTTTTGGGCCTGAGTCGCGCTGTCGCCATGAACGCCGTAGAAACCCGCCTCCTGGCTGAAGCGGCGGAACGTCCATTCCGGATCCATGCCCAAATAGCGCGCATATGAGCGCACATAGCCGGCCACGAACCCTTTGGTCGCGAAGACAGAAAGATCAGCGTTTTCGATGGCCGCGATGTGAGAGGCCTTGATCTTCAGCTCTCGTTCCACATCCAGCAATGATTTTCCAAGGGTCGCGCGTTCACCGCGCATCAGATCACCCAAGGGCACGTCGAGCGTGTCAAGTTCGTCAAATGGCAAGCTGCCACTGTTTGACGTATCTGTGTTCATGCCCATGCGGCCCTGCGCCCCGCGATACAAGCTTCGGTCATTGACGGTTTTCCGATCTACCGACCGAAGACATCCCCATTACTCCCCGGTGATTCCCCAAAATCACCGGTGTTAGTGGGGTGTTAACACAAGATAGGGTTGTTTTGCACCTGCGGAACCTGCGTCAGGCACTCATTTCGGCACGATTCAGCGCACAGTGGTTCCAAAGCGCGTCCATCGCCCTCACCAGACCGTCCAGCATCTTGGGATCATGGACCGGAGACGGGGTGAAGCGCAGGCGCTCTGTTCCGCGCGGAACGGTCGGGAAATTGATCGGCTGGACATAGATGCCGTATTCCGACAGCAGCATGTCCGAGATCTTCTTTGTATGGACCGGATCGCCCACCATGACCGGGACAATATGGCTGCCGTGATCAATGATCGGCAGGCCCATGCCCTTAAGCCGCAGCTTCAGAACCTTGGCGCGTTCCTGGTGCAAATCACGCAACGCCTGATCGGATTTCAGATGACGAACCGAGGCCGCGGCCCCTGCTGCCACGACCGGAGGAAGCGAGGTCGTGAATATGAAGCCCGGCGCATAAGACCTTACGGCATCACACATTTTTGCACTGGCTGCGATATAGCCGCCATGCACGCCAAAGGCTTTGCCCAAGGTGCCGTTGATGATGTCGATCCGGTGCATCAGGTTGTCGCGTTCGGCTACGCCTGCACCACGGGGGCCGTACATACCGACCGCGTGAACCTCATCGAGATAGGTCAGCGCGCCGAATTCATCGGCCAGGTCGCAGATCTCTTCGATGGGGCCGAAATCGCCATCCATGGAGTAGATCGACTCGAAAGCGATCAGCTTGGGCGCGGCCGGATCGTCGGCTTCCAACAGTTCGCGAAGATGCTCAACAGCATTATGACGGAAGATGCGCTTGGCCCCGCCATTGCGGCGCACGCCCTCGATCATCGAGGCATGGTTCAGCGCATCGGAATAGATGATCAGCCCCGGAAACAGCTTGGGCAGGGTCGACAATGTCGCGTCATTGGCGATGTAGGCCGAGGTAAAGAGCAGAGCGGCCTCTTTCTGGTGAAGGTCGGACAGTTCGGCCTCCAGCTCCTTGTGATAGACCGTGGTGCCGGAAATGTTGCGCGTCCCGCCAGAACCTGCGCCGGTATCTTCAAGCGCCTTGTGCATTGCTTCCAGAACGACGGGATGCTGGCCCATGCCCAGATAATCATTGCCGCACCAGACTGTGATGTCCTGCTCCGAGCCATCAGGTTTTTTCCAGACAGCATGGGGGAACTGACCGCGGCGGCGTTCGATATCGATAAAAGTCCGGTAACGGCCTTCTTCGTGGAGGCGGTTCAGGGCGGCATCAAGCGCGGCATCGTAGTTCACTGGCGGTCTCCTTTTCCCGGACCCGTTCGCAAGGGCCCGAAAGACGCGGCTGGCATGGCTTCGGACGGATGCGTTTCCTTTGGTGCCCGAAGATTTGGCTGATCTAGGCCCTGAGGCCCACCCCTCGCAAGTTACAAATTGACGCGCAGGTTACTTTGACATGGATCAACGGACCAGCGGTTTGATCAGTTCAAAACCACGACACGGCAGTCTTCTTGTCCACAATTGGCGACGGCTGTTTCCTCATCCTCACCGATTCCCCATTGGCCGGTCGCGTTCGAAATCGCCATGGCGCGGGATCGGCCAAGCCGGCGATAGTCACCGCGCAGGGCCGCAGACGCTTCGGTATTCAGCTGCAAGCTGCGGCCCGGTTCCCAGCCTTCTGGACGCACCACCAGAACGACGATGCATTCCGGGCCGGAACTGCGCTGCGCCTCGCAGCCCTCAAGCGCGACCCGGCGGGCGTTTTCCTCATCATGGTAATTCGCGGCAGCAACCGTAGCTTCCGACGCCAACCCCATGCCCGGCGCGATGGCAATCGCCCCATAATAGCTGATTGCACCGGACAATTGCGGCGATTGCAGGACCGCGCGGTCGGTATCCGACAGGCTGTCATGCTCGATCAGCTCGACCTCGACCACGCCACGCTCGGCAAAGACCAGACGGCGGGCTTCACGCAGGTTGGGCAAGTCCTGAGCAAATGCAGGTAGACCGGTCGCCACAAGGGCAAGGGCCAGGCCCGAAGTTCTAAGAAAGGATATCGCGCGCATGAAAAACTCCGCTCAACTTTGGGCCGGATGTCCGAAACCTTATCAGGGAATACCGTGTCGCCTGCCCTTCGGCAACATCTGGACAGTGGCGAGCGGGCTGGTAGGCTCCGCCTCAACACGCGATTGTGAAAGGAACCCCCATGTCGCTCGACGCTGTGCTTGCCCGCATTGACGAAAACCTGGAAGCCGCGACTGACCGGCTGATGGAGCTGTTGCGAATCCCGTCGATCTCGACCGACCCGGCGTTCAACGACGACTGCGATCGGGCCGCTGATTGGCTGGTGGAGGAGCTGAAGGGCCTGGGCTTTGACGCCACCAAGCGCCCTACCCCCGGTCGCCCCATGGTCGTGGCCCATGCCAATGCCGACGCCGGGGGGCCGCATCTGCTGTTCTATGGGCACTATGACGTGCAGCCCGTTGATCCGCTGAACCTGTGGAACACGCCGCCCTTCGAACCTGCAATTGAAGACACGCCAAAAGGCAAGGTTATTCGCGGGCGTGGCGCGTCTGACGACAAGGGACAGCTGATGACCTTTGTCGAGGCGTGCCGGGCGTGGAAGGCCGTGCATGGCAGCCTGCCGGGTAAGATCACGCTGTTTTTCGAGGGTGAGGAAGAATCGGGCTCGCCGTCCTTGGTACCGTTCATGCGGGAAAACGCCGCCGAGCTGACGGCAGATATCGCGCTGATCTGTGACACTTCGATGGTCGCGCCCGGTGTGCCGTCGATCCCGACACAGCTGCGCGGGATGCTTAAGGATGAATTCACCCTGACCGGCCCGCGTATCGACCTGCATTCGGGCCATTACGGTGGCCCCGGCCTGAACCCCCTGCGCGAACTGGCGCGGATCGTGGACAGTTTCTATGATCCCAAGACCGGGGCCGTTGCCGTGGAAGGGTTCTATGAAGGCGTCCATGAGGTGCCCGAAGAGATCCTGCGCCAGTGGAACATGTCCGGCTTCGATGAGGCGGACTATCTTGGCGAGGCTGGTTATTCCGTGTCCCACTACGAACAGGGCTTCTCCACCCTTGAAAAGCAATGGGCGCGTCCGACGCTGGAGGTGAACGGGCTTTGGGGTGGCTACCAGGGGGCCGGGTCAAAGACCGTGATCCCCTCCAAGGCGCATTGCAAGATCACTTGCCGCCTTGTGGGCGATATGGACCCCGACGCATTGCGGGGAAAGATCCGCAAACATGTGGCCGACCGGCTTGGACCCGATCTGACGGTCGAGTGGGATCAGGACCTGGAAGGATCACGCGCGCCCGTAATGAACGTGAATCGCCCCGAATTCGAGAAGGCGCGTCAGGCATTGTCCGACGAATGGGGCCGCGAGGCCGTCTTTATCGGCATGGGCGGTTCCATCCCGATTGCCGGGTTCTTCAAGGACGTGCTCGGCATGGACGCGCTGCTCACCGGTTTTGCCAATGACGACGATGCAATCCACTCCCCTAACGAGAAATACGATCTGGAGAGCTTTCACAAAGGCATCCGCTCCTGGGCGCGGATTCTGGATGCACTGACGCGTTAAATCTGCTCTGCGGGGCGCGGTACGTTTGCTGCCGTGCCCCACCAGAAGCGCGCCATCATGGTGAGACCGGCAATCGACAGGCCAATGGCCATTCCAAGCCAGATACCAACGCCTCCCATCCCGAACGAAAATCCCAGCACATAACTGGCAGGCACACCGATCACCCAGTAGCTGAACACAGCGTAGATCATGGGCCGCTTGGTATCCTGAACACCGCGCAGAAAGCCAAGCGCCATGACCTGCATCGCATCCGCCAGTTGGAAAAGCGCCGCCATCGCCAGCAGCGACACTCCGAGGGCGATCAACTGATCGCGATGAGGTTCGGCCGGGTCGAGGAACAGACCGATCAGGAGATCGGGAATACCAAGGAACAGCGCGATGGTCAGACCGACCATAGCCAGTGACAGGATAAGAGCCGCCTGCGCCCCCTTGCGAAGATTGACGGTGTCCCCCTGTCCGAACGCGTTGCCCGCCCGCACGGTCGCAGCGGAACTCAACCCGAGGTGGATCATAAAGGTTGCCGCCGTGATTTGCAGCGCGATGCCGTGAACGGCCAGGGCCTCTTCACTGATCCAGCCCATCATAAAGGCGCTGGCCGTGAATAGCCCACTTTCGGCCAACATGGTCAGGCCAATCGGCAGGCCGAGACGGAAGACCTGCCCGAACGCGTCCCAATCAGGCCGCCAGGCGCGGGCGAGAATGGCATAGCTGCGAAGATCCTTGGCAAGCGCGGCATAGGCCGCAAGAAAAACGAACAGCACAATATTCGTGCCGAGCGAGGCAATGGCCGCCCCGCGCAGCCCCAGCTCCGGCGCGCCAAGATTGCCGAAGATCAGCACCCAGTTCACAAACGCGTTCAACCCCGCCGCCGCCAGCGTCGACCACAAGACGATCTGCGTATATTCCAGCGCGGACAGATGGCTTTTAAAGACCATGGCGATCAGGAAAAACGGCATCGACCACCCTGCGATCCTTAGATAATCCTGCATGGAAAGCGAGAGGTCGGGCTGCTGTCCAAGGGCTAAGAAAATCGGATCCGAAAACCAGAAAAACGGGATGAACGCCAGCCCCGCCAAGGCCGAGATCCAGACCCCCATACGCGTGACCCGGCGCACTTGCACCCTGTCTTCATTGGCAATTGCAGCCGCTACCAGCGGCATCACTGCGATTGCAAAACCTGATCCCAGAAGGTACAGCACAAAGTAATAGGACGTCGCCAAAGACAGCGCCGCCAGTTCCTCGACCCCGTACCAACCCACCATCACCGTATCAGTGATACCGATGGATAATTGTGCAAGATAGCTTCCCGCCAATGGTAGACCGAGCAAAAACACAGCCTTTAGATGATGGCGAAAAGGTGTCATGAGTGGTACTCTTCCTAGTCAGAGGCCGCGTCGAAGCAGCTTCGCAAGCACTTGAAAATTAGTTACAAATTGAATACGCGTTTCCGTATTGGAACCGCACTGTTGCGCCGCACATACCCCTCTTCGCCACATTGGCGCCACAATTTTTGACGAGACATACACGTGCGTAAACAACGAGCAGAAGAAGCAAGAATGCAAGACTCACGTTGGCATAAATTCCTGAGATCCGAAAGTGGCGGTGTCTCGGTTGACTGGACGGTCCTGACGGCCGCGGTCGCCGGTATGGCCCTGGCTGCCACTGCCGTGATCGAAGACGGAATTTCCACACTTGCATCCAACCTTGAAGCCGAACTTCGCACGCAACAAGTCAGCGATGCCTTCGTGGTGTTTACGTCAGCTCATTTCAACGCGCTCTATGACCAAGGCCTGATCGACGAAGCCGGCGCGGAAAGCCTGTTCGAATTCGCAAACGCCATGACGAATGCCGAGATTTTGAACGGCGTCGAAGATGGCATTCTCGCTTTCAACGACGGTCTCATGTCCGACCAAGAAGTGGCCTTGCTTGTCGCGATGGCCAGCGTTGGCTTGCAGCGCAATATCATCAGCAGTGACGAAGTTAACCTTGTGTCTACCTACTAGGCCTTCACCGCGGTTGTCTGCCCCGGATCGGTTTGGCCAGCAAAGAAACGGCGCCCAGAACGGGCGCCGTTTCTTCGTATATTACCGGGTCCGGCGATGATCCGGATGCAGGGATGACCCCAAGATGTGATCTGAGGCGTGGACCACATGGCTGGCATGACCAACGATCAGCGGGTCTGGGGCTTGGGCAATCTCAGGATCCTTGCCGGGATAATCCAGCGTCGACAGGAAATGGCGCATCGTGTTCAGGCGCGCGCGCTTTTTGTCGTTGGACTTGATGATCGTCCAGGGCGCATCGGCCGTGTCGGTATAGAAGAACATCGCCTCTTTCGCCTCGGTATAGGCATCCCACTTGCCAAGGCTCGCCTTGTCGATCGGGCTCAGCTTCCACTGTTTCAGGGGATCGGTTTCACGGCTTTCAAACCGCGCGCGCTGTTCTTCCTGAGTAACCGAGAACCAATATTTGTATAGCCGGATACCGGACCGCACCAACATCCGTTCCAGATCGGGCGTCTGGCGCATGAATTCCAGGTACTCATGAGGTTCGCAAAAGCCCATCACCCGTTCAACGCCCGCACGATTGTACCAGCTGCGGTCATAGAAGACCATTTCACCCGACGTCGGCAGATGGTTGATGTAGCGTTGGAAAAACCACTGTCCGCGTTCCTCGTCCGTCGGCTTGTTCAGCGCCACAACACGGGCAAACCGCGGGTTGAGGTGTTCGGTAAACCGTTTGATCGTGCCGCCCTTGCCGGCCGCGTCACGCCCTTCGAACAGGATAACGAACTTTTGCCCGGTTTCCTGCGCCCAGAGTTGCACCTTAAGCAGTTCGGCCTGAATGCGCGCCTTCTCGGCCTCGTATTCCTTGCGCTGCAATTTAGCGGAGTAAGGGTATTCCCCGGTTTCGAACGCATGGCGGATGTCATCCGTCGTCACCGTGGGAAAGCCCTTGTCAGACCCGTTGGTCTGGCTCGCCTCGGTCGCGTCATTGCGGGCGTCGATGGCTGCGGGTGCGGTCATTACGGTCTCCTTTTCTTTGTCCTGCTTCCGTCTTGCACAAAACCTGGCAGCGCGCCTTGATCGGCATCAAGAAACCGTCACATAACCCGTTTGCACCCGTGGATTGTGCTGGTCCGCCCCTGCCCCACAAAATCCTGCGTTGCCCCTTGTCGGGTGCCCCACCCCTGCGATACCCTGCGAGACAATCAAAAGCACAAGACAAAGAGCAGATGGCATGGCCGACGATCTTCTTTCCCCGCCGGTGGACACCGGAGGATATGACGCCTCCTCGATCGAGGTGCTGGAGGGGCTGGAACCCGTCCGCAAGAGGCCCGGCATGTATATCGGCGGCACCGATGAACGCGCCCTGCATCACCTGGTCGCCGAAATCCTCGACAACTCGATGGACGAGGCCGTCGCAGGCCACGCCACCCGCATCGAGGTCGAACTTCATGCCGATCATTCCGTCACCATCCGCGACAACGGTCGCGGAATGCCCGTTGATCCGCACCCGAAATTCCCCGGCAAGTCGGCGCTGGAGGTGATCTTGTGCACTCTGCACGCGGGCGGCAAGTTCTCGGGCGACAGCTATGAAACCTCGGGCGGTCTGCACGGCGTCGGTGCATCCGTGGTCAACGCCCTCTCAGATCACCTGCGCGTGGAAGTCGCCCGCAACCGAGAGCTTTTCGCGCAGGAGTTTTCGCGCGGCATCCCGAAGGGCCCGGTGCAAGCCATCGGCGCTGCCCCCAACCGGCGCGGCACCACCGTCACTTTCCATGCGGATGAACAGATCTTTGGCCATCACCGGTTCAAACCCGCCCGGCTTCTGAAGATGGTCCGCTCCAAGGCGTATCTCTTTTCCGGCGTTGAAATCCGCTGGAAGTCGGCCATCGCGGAAGGCGACACACCGCTGGAGGCCACCTTCCATTTCCCCGGTGGTCTGGGCGACTACCTCAAGGAAACTCTCGGCACCGCCTCAACCTATGCCGATCAGCCCTTTGCCGGTACGGTCGATTTCAAGGAACGCTTCAACACGCCGGGCAAGGTGGAATGGGCGATTAACTGGACGCCCTCGCGTGATGGGTTCATCCAATCCTATTGTAACACCGTGCCCACGCCCGAAGGCGGCACGCATGAGGCCGGGTTCTGGGCTGCGGTCCTGAAAGGCATCCGCGCCTATGGCGAGCTTTTGGGCAACAAGAAGGCGGCGCAGATCACCCGTGATGACCTGATCACTGGGGGCTGCGCGCTGGTGTCCTGTTTTATCCGGGAACCCGAATTCGTCGGCCAGACCAAGGATCGCCTCGCCACGACCGAGGCGCAGCGGCTGGTGGAAAACGCCGTGCGCGACCATTTCGACAACTGGCTGGCCGCCGATACAAAGGCGGCGGGCGCGATCCTCGATTTCCTGGTGCTCAGGGCCGAGGAACGCCTGCGCCGCCGGCAGGAGAAGGAAACGCAACGGAAATCCGCCACCAAACGCCTGCGCCTGCCCGGCAAGCTGGTGGATTGTTCCAACTCCAGCCGCGACGGGACGGAACTTTTCATCGTTGAGGGCGACTCGGCCGGTGGCTCCGCCAAGATGGCGCGGGACCGCAAGACACAGGCACTCCTGCCCTTGCGCGGGAAAATCCTGAACGTGCTTGGCGCGGCGGGGTCCAAGATTACGACAAATGCCGAGATCAACGATCTCTGCCAGGCCATGGGCGTGGGGATCGGGACGAAGTTCAACATCGACGACCTGCGCTATGACAAGATCATCATCATGACCGACGCGGATGTGGACGGCGCCCATATCGCCTCGCTCCTGATGACCTTCTTCTTCACCCAGATGCGGCCCATGATCGACGCAGGGCATCTTTATCTGGCTTGCCCACCTTTGTATCGCCTGACGCAAGGCTCGCGCCGCGTCTATTGCCTGGATGAGGCGGAACGGGACGAGTGGCTCTCCAAGGGGCTCGGCGGCAAGGGCAAGATCGACGTTTCCCGCTTCAAGGGCCTGGGCGAGATGGACGCCAAGGACCTGAAGGAAACCACGATGGACCCCGAGCAGCGGAAACTGATCCGCGTCAGCATCGACGACGAGGTGCCGGGAGAAACCGGAGACCTGGTGGAGCGCCTGATGGGCAAGAAACCCGAACTGCGCTTCCAGTATATCCAGGAGAACGCGCAGTTCGTGGAGGAGTTGGATGTTTGATTGGTCGTCTTGTTAGGGCAATTTCGTCGCTTGTGGCGCTAATGCTTCTTCCGCTCGCCGTCTTTTCCATTGATGGGCGGGCAACAGCTCAAGAAGCCTTGGATGGCGAAGAACAGCCTTTTTACTATTGTTACGACTATCAGATGTTCCTCGGTCGCCTCGACCGAGATTCGTCTGGCGAATGCAGCGAACTTGAGGATTTCATGGCCTCCTATGAGGCGCGGGATCGGCGGCAATATCTCGAAGACTTCGAGGCACTGTTCTCGGACCCGAACGCGCTCACACGTCTAGCGGGCGCACTAGCCGTGCAGCTAGATGGTGATCTCGTAAGTTCGTTTACTGATTTGGACGCTGCTGACCGCGTGTTGTATGGCGCGTTCCAGAGGAACAACGATCAAGGCCGGGCAACGGTGTATGCGGTCTTCATGTCCTCGGCGAAGGCCAATCTCCTTGGACAGGTTTGCCGTGAAGACGGGGGCGCGAACGGATGTCCGGATGTTGAAGGGTTCATGACGGCTGCGGAGATGTTGGGTGACTCCCGTTCCATTCTGGACACCGTTAGTCCGTTCGACGTCCTCTATTGCCTACTGAGAGTGGATGCACATGCGGGCCCGATCGGCGATGTGCTGTCGAGTCGCCGGTTTAATCTTTGTGTGGTCGAGAACTTGTAGCGAGCGCCATCGACTACGCGCGCGGAGGCGATCCCACGGTCTGTAACTCGCGCTTTATGGCTGCCACATCCGCGCTCCCTCTCCGTTTCGCCCAACCTCACCAAATCGCCTCCGCGTGGGCGCGCGTCATGCCGGAGGCATGCGTCCCGCATGACGATGGCGCGGCGGCTTCGCCTTGGTTCCGCGCCGGGGGCACAGCTCCACCCTTTCCCTTGACCGCTCCCACGCAACCCGCAACAGTTGACGCACGCAACCGGGGGGAACGGGCATGTGTTGGAGCGAAGGGGCCAGTCTGGCGATGGTGGGCGTCGGGGCCGTTGCAACGGTCGTCACCTGGAAACGCGGTGATCCGCCCGCGATCCCGATCACGCTGGCCTTTTTCGCCTCGATGGAGGCGCTGCAATTCTGGGGCTACCAGACCATCGACCAATGTGAGTTACCGGGCAACCAGGCCTCGGCGCTGCTCAGTTACGTCCATATCGCGCTGCAACCCCTCTTCATCAACGCCTTCGGCATGGCGCTTGTCGGCGGCGTCCCGGCCCGGATGTGGAAGACCATCATGGGGCTGACGGCGGTGGTGTCCATGCTTCTGCTGATGCGCATGGTGCCGATGGCGTGGGTGGGCACATGCGTGCCGGGCACGACGCTGTGTGGTCCGCAATGGTGCACCCTGTCGGGATCGTGGCATCTGGCGTGGGACATGCCGCTATCGGATTTCGCGGGCCGCTTTGGGGGCGATGTGTTCCGACATTGGGTGCCCTTCCCCGATTACCTGCTGGCAGTGTTTGTCTTCCCGCTCTTCTACGGGGCGTGGCGATACGTGCTCGTCCATGCGCTTCTTGGCCCGATATTGGCCGCGTCACTGGCGCAATCGCCAAACGAAATGCCCGCGATCTGGTGCCTGTTCTCAGTCGGTCTGGTGCTGATTTCCCTGACGCCCTGGGTGCGCCGGACGGTGACGGGATGACCCGCATCTGCTAGCCTGAGCGGCAGGAGGATAGCATGGCCCCTTGGTTGCAGGTTCTGTTCGCGCTTGTCTTCGCCGGTCTGGCGGGGGCGCTGGTCTGGCGGCTCAGATCCATCGACGGGGCGCTATGGCAGAACCGGCCTATCCTGACCAAGCGGCTGGAAATCTACGATCGCATCGCGCCCGATATGAACCGGATCTACTGTTTCCGGCGGTTGGTGGGGTACTGGAAAGAGATCTCACCCCCCGACATGATCGCCACCAAGCGGCGTCTGGACCGGGAGGTGAATATCTACCGCCATCTGCTGTCCGAAGATTTCTACCAGCGGCATTTCGAATTCATGCAGCTTTGCTTTCACACCTTCACAGGCCAAGGCGAAGACGCCAAGATCCGCGCGGTGGTGACGCATGATCTGGGGGATCGGCGCGTCCATGCGGGATATGACTGGGATGAAGCCTGGGAGGCGATGTTCGCCCCCGACGACCTGCCCACGGATTACCAGATCGACGAGGCCTATATGCAGGCGATGAACGCGCTGAGACGGTCGATCGGGCTGAGGGACGTGGAATAAATACCCCCGGGGAAGCGCAGGGCCGCCCCTGGGTGATGCATGACAAAGTCAGGTTTGTCCGATCAGCGCAGGATCACCGTGCGCGAAATCGGGGTGTAATGCAGCGGCATGGGCGGGCAGCTCAGGCAGGTGTCCGGCAATGGGATCGGACGGGGCATGGGCAGCACCACCGGGAAGGGGAACGGCAGCGGGCGCGGCTCAGGCAGCGGCGTCAGCTTCACGTCGTCTTCGATCACATGCAGGGGCGAGCCAAGCACGATGATGTCAGCCGAAGCGGCGGGGGCAATGGCAGCGACGGTCAGAGCCGCGGCGATGAGGGTCATAACTGGTTTCTTCATGGGTCAAATTCCTTGGGTCATGTGGAGTTGGTCAATTGAGTTGCGCCGGAGGGATGGGAGGAGCCGACACCGAAACCCTGCCAGATTGGCCCGCGTCATCCAAAATCGTGCCGCTGACAGCAATAAACAGCGGTTGGCTATCGGATAACGCGGCGGGGATTGCCGGTTCATTGCCAAGGGCTTACGCTGCAAGCAGCCCAATCTGGAAAGGCCACACCCGATGACAGCCCCTGCCCTTACCCCCGACGATCTGAACGGTTTTCTGGCCGATAATTTCGCGCAATGGGTGCGGGATCTGGCGTTGGACATCACCGAAGTGACCGAATCGCACACCATTTCCCGGATGCCCAACAGCGATCGGCTGGCGCGTGTGGGTGGGATCATCTCTGGTCAGGCGCTGATGACCATGGCCGACACGACGATGGTTCTGGCTACGGCGGGGTTCTTCGGATCGTTCCGCCCCGTGGCCACCACGAATTTCACCTGTCAGTTTCTGCGTCCTGGCGTCGGTGACTGGATCGTTTGCCGGGCCGATATCGTGCGGGCGGGGAAATCCATGGCCTTTGTCGAGGCCGAAATGCTGGCGGAGCCATCCGGCAAGCTCGTCGCACGCGCGCAGGCCACCTTCTACGTGGTCTGACATGCGTTTCTGCACGGGCCCATGCAAGAGCAGGCGCTAGCCTCAAACGACGAGGACCGCTAGGCTTGCCATTGGAGCGGAGGTCTCATGCGCGCATTCAACGACATCTATCAGATCGCCCTGAAACGACACGGAGAGCCTGCGCTTGCCGCCCGGCTCCAGTCCCCGAAACCCGCTGATGAACTAGCCGCCCTGCCGCCTGACCGCTGGCTGTCTTTGATGACACGCTGCATCTTCCAAGCGGGGTTCAACTGGCGGGTGATCGACGCCAAGTGGGACGGGTTCGAGGAGGCGTTCCATGGCTTTGATATCGGTCGCTGCGCGATGATGGATGATGCATGGCTGGACACCCTGCTGCGCGACACGCGGATTGTCAGGAACGGGCCCAAGATTCAAACCGTTCGGGATAATGCTGTTTTTATCCAGTCACTTAATGCACAAGGCGGTGCCGGAACGGTGCTCGGCGGCTGGCCCTCCACTGACTTCGTGGGCCTGCTGGACCTCCTGAAATCGGAAGGCAGTCGGCTTGGCGGAATGAGCGGCCAATACGCCATGCGCTTTGCTGGGCGCGATGCCTTCATTCTCAGCCGCGATGTCACGGCACGGCTGATGGCCGAAGGCGTGATCGACAAGCCCGCCGGGTCAAAATCTTCGATGCGCGCAATACAGGATGCGTTCAACATCTGGATGGACCAGTCAGGGCGCGGTCTGACGCAGATTTCTCAGATACTGGCGATGTCCGTCTGATCCGCTAGACTGGGACCATGCGCTGGATTCTGGGCCTTTTTCTTCTGCTCGCCGCTTGTGGCCGTCCGCTGACCGAGGCGGAACGCGCATTCATGGGTGAATTGCAACCGGGGCTCGACACGGCACCGATCCGCATCGTGGAAATGCCGCTTGTCGGCCTTCGCAGCCACACCCGCCCCGTGCGCCCGCGTGTCACTTGCAGAGAAAGGATTTTCCCGCCGCCAGAGGGGCCTACCGTTGAAAGCCGCGCGGCGGGCATCGCCACATTTCGGCACATCTGGGTTACACCGGACTACTATCTGGAGGATTACCTCGAGGGCTATCCGGATGAATTGCGGCTGGTCGCGGCAATGTTCTTCTCTCATGAAATGACCCATATCTGGCAATGGCAGAACCGGGCTGTGACGGGCTATCACCCCTTGCGCGGCGCATCGGAACACTGGGTTAGCAACGATCCTTATCTCTTTGACATTCCACAGGAAACGCCAGACTTCCTGAGTTACGGATACGAACAGCAGGCCAGTCTTGTAGAAGAATATGTGTGCTGTCGCGCGCTGGACCCGGCCGGGGCGCGCACCGAACGGCTGGAAGATATTCTTCAACCATATCTGAATCTTACCCCTCTCAGAGATCGGATCAGCCAACCCGATATCCGGTTGCCCTGGCAAGATGCGGATCTTCGCGGGATCTGCTCCTGACCCCTTGCGCATCCCAACAATCCGCCGCAGCTTGCGCCGAACACAAATGGAGCGCAGACAGATGACCCAACACGCACTGATCATGCTGGCCGCAGGGCTTGGCATTCCGGTTCTGGCGGCCCTGAATGCGCGGCTCGGGGCCAATATCGGGTCTCCTGCTGCGGCGGCATTCATCTTGTTTATCGTTGCGTTATCAGCCACTTGCGTTGTGATGGTCACTACTGGGACAGGCGCTCTGTCCCGTTTGCCCGGCCAACCCTGGCACCTGTTCCTGGCCGGGATCCTCGTCGCTTTCTACGTGCTGTCCATCACCTATGTCGCCCCACATTTCGGCATCGGGAATGCGGTGTTCTTCGTGCTTCTCGGGCAGCTCATCTCTGCCGCTCTGATCGACCATTTCGGCCTGTTCGGGGCCTCCCAATCCCCGCTGACAGCGCTGCGTGCAGGCGGCATCGTGGTCATGGCGGCAGGTGTTGCCCTGACCCAACTTGCCGCCAGATAGGGCTCTGACCCCGCGCACACACCCCGCACCGACGGGGCGCATATTCAGCTTGGCGCAACCCCTGGGGGGAGAAGCGACGCGAGGTGGGCAATATCCCCGATTTTCTTGCTGGAAGATGTCTGCGCGGCGTGGCTACGCGCCTAGCCGCCCGATTTTTCTTCCAGCAGCAACCATTCCTCTTCCGCCTCTGACAGCTTCTGCTGCCTCTCGGTCAAAGCTTCGGTCGCCTTGCGAAATTTCACCGGTTCCAGGGTGAACAATTCGGGGTCAGAGAGCAACCCTGCCAGTTTGCCAATCTCGGCCTCCAGCCGTTCGATGACACCAGGCAGTTCCTCCAACCGGTGCTTTTCCGTATAGGACAGCCCCGATTTCGGTTTGGCGACTGTTTTCGGCTCGGCCACTGGGGCAGATTTCGGCTTCACGGCCCGCGCTGGCTCGGCCAAACCGCTTTCACCCCGTTGTGCGCGGTAATCTGTCCATCCGCCCGCGTAAACCGTGGCCTGCCCGTTGCCCTCCATCGCGATGGTCGTTGTCGCCACACGATCGATGAAATCGCGGTCATGGCTGACCAGCAGCACGGTGCCGGGATAGTCGCCCAACAGATCCTGCAGCAGGTCGAGCGTTTCCACATCCAGATCGTTGGTTGGTTCGTCGAGCACCAGGACGTTCGATTCCTTCGCCATCAGGCGTGCCAGCAGAAGCCGCGCCTTTTCGCCGCCCGACAGTGACCGCACCGGTGCGCGGACCTGGCGTTCGTCAAAGAGGAAGTCCTTGAGGTATCCCACCACATGACGCGGGCTGCCCCGCACCATCACCTGATCGGACGCGCCGGACACGGCCATGGACGGATCGAGCGACAGCGAATCCCAAAGCGTCGCATTGGGATCGAGCGCTGCGCGGGTCTGGTCGAAGACGGCCATCTCCAGATTGGTGCCATGGGTGACTCTGCCAGTATCTGGCGCCAGCCGTCCGGTCAGCACATTCAGAAGCGTGGTCTTACCCACCCCGTTGGGGCCGACAAAGGCCACCCTGTCGCCACGCAGGATACGCAGGTCGAAGGGCTTGAAGATGGTTTTGCCGTCGAAGGATTTGGAAATACCCTGCGCCTCGATCACCCGTTTGCCGGACTTGGTGCCTTCCTCCAGCGCCATCGCGGCGGTGCCCTGACGGCGGATCATGCCGGCGCGTTCGGCGCGCAGGTCGCCAAGCGCCCGAACCCGGCCCATGTTGCGTTTGCGCCGCGCGCTGATACCTTCGACGGCCCACCTGGCTTCGGATTTGATCTTGCGGTTGAGCTTGTGGCGATACTGGTCTTCTTCTTCCCAGATCTTGTCGCGCCAATCCTCGAACTGTGCAAAGCCCTGCTCGTTGCGCCGGACCTGTCCCCGGTCGATCCAGAGCGTGGCGCGGGTCAGCGCATTGAGGAAAGCCCGGTCGTGGGAAATAATCACGTAGCCCGCGCGGGTTTCTTTCAACTGGGTTTCGAGCCAGCCAATTGCCTCGATGTCGAGATGGTTGGTGGGCTCGTCCAGCAACATCAGCTCCGGAGCTTCGGCCAGCAGTTTGGCAAGAGCCGCGCGACGGCGTTCACCCCCGGAGGCTTCGTCCGGCGCGGAGGCGAGGCGCAGTTTCAAACCCTCGGCAGCAGCTTCGACCTTCCAGGCCTCAGACGGGTCCAGCCCGCTGGTGGCATAATCGCCAAGCTTGGCAAAGCCTGCGAAATCGGGGTCCTGTTCCATGTAGCCCACGGAAATACCGGGCGGAAGGATGCGTTGTCCGTGATCGGGTTCCACCAGCCCGGCCATGATCTTCATCAGCGTCGATTTCCCTGACCCGTTTCGACCCACAAGCGCCACCCGGTCGCCCTCGTGAACGACGAGCGAGAGATCGGAAAAGATCGGGTCGCCCCCGAAGGTAAGCGAGATGTCATTGAGCTGGAGAAGGGGTGCGCGTGCCATGATCTCCGCTAGCGCTGCACGGTCGGGAGGTCAAGCCACGAGTGAAGCGGGGGGAAGCGGCTTTGAAGCCGCTTTTCAAAAGGCGCTTCGAAGCGCCTTCCCCGCGCCCGGTTTCACTGTCCCAGCATCCAGTCACCGTCGGGCCAGAAGGCATGGAAGGCAAAGGCGAACATCACGTCATGGGGCAGGTCCGCGCCCTGCCCGTCGCGGACCCGGATATTGCCCACGTCGCGGCCTTCGCCAATGCGGTTGGTATCGAGCGCGGAGGCCTGCCCGGCGGTCCAGCTGAGGAAGACCCCATCTTCTTCGATCTGCCCTTCCTCTGCCAACCGGGTCAACGGCCAGGCCCGGTCGCCAACGCGCACCACCCGCACCAGCGGCGGGATGTCGTGGGGCGGCATTTCCCCGTTGTAGAGGAACGGCCGGGGGGAGCTGTCATAGCCCACATAGGGATTCGTGCCATAGGGTCGGCGCCATCCTGGTTCATCCATCACCAGGCCGTTCGGATTTCGGCTGCGGAACTCTTCCCAGCTTTCCATCCAAGTGGGCAGTGTCACCAGATCCGTGTGCATATGGTGGCCAACGATGCCGCGCCCGATGGCCTGCTGCCACCAGCTTTCGGTTTCTCGGTCATACATGACCATGTCAGAATGCCTGAGCATCCCGGACACACCGAAGGTCAGGATCTCTCCCTCCACGCGTCTATCGAAGGTGATGGCTGAGTTGCAGAGCGGGCAGAAGGTCACGGCAACCGGCACACCTGCCACCTCGTCATTCACGATTTCGTGCCAAGTCAGATAGCGCAGCGGATAGGCGCGCGGCTCGGCCCCATCGAATTCCACGGCGATCACGGGTTCGGTCGGGTCAAGCCGGGTCTCCAGGTCTACGGCGATGAAGCCGGGGTCTGAAAGCGCGGGGATACCGTCGCGGGGCGGGCCGCCGGACATGATCTCGGAGAACTCGACGGCTGTACGGGTGAAATCCGTGTTTGGCCAGGCGTTGCGCCAGCGGTCGGGAGTGGCGGCGGCAGGAACGGCGAGGCTGACGGCGATGAGAAAGGCAAACAGGCGCATGTGAGATCCTCCTGCCCGGAACGCTGACAGAAAGGAAGCGATTGCGACAGCCCCGCTCACGCGAAGGTTATGGAGGGTGAGTGGACCGCGGGGGGACGCGTGGCGGCTGGCCCCCACCAAAATGCAGGGGCCAGCTGAGCTCAGTGCCGAGAAAGGATCAGTCGATCACACGCATCGCAGTGATGTAATCGGGCTGACCGACAACCGCGCCGTTGCGTCCGGCCCCGCGCTTGATGGCATCCACGACATCCATCCCTTCGATCACCTGGCCCACGACGGTATATTGCCCGTCGAGCTGCGGCACGTGGTCGAACATAATGAAGAACTGGGAATTGGCCGAGTTCGGATCCTGCGCACGGGCCATGCCGACGATGCCCCGTTCAAAGCTGATCTCGGGATCAAACTCCGCCGGAAGGTCTGGGTAATCCGACCCGCCCCGCCCGGCATAGCGCATGTCCTGACCCAGATGGCCGAATTCCACGTCACCCGTTTGGGCCATGAAACCCTCGATCACCCGGTGAAAGACGACATCATCATAGGCGCCTTCCCGGGCCAGCGTGGTGATACGTTCCACATGAAGCGGGGCGACCTGTTCGAAAAGGTCGATGACGATGGTGCCCTCGGCCTCTCCGGTGACGTCGATTTCCAGCGTGGTGGCCGCCGCAGGGGCAGCCATCAGCATCAGGGCAAGCGCAAGCTTACGCATCGGCGGCCACTTTCATCGAGATCATCTTATCGGGATTCGCGGGCGGCTCGCCCCGGACGATCTTGTCCACATGTTCCATCCCCGACACCACGCGGCCATAGACGGTATATTGCCCGTTCAGGAAGTGGTTGTCCTTGAAGTTGATGAAGAACTGCGAATTCGCGGAATTGGGGTTCTGAGACCGGGCCGCGCCGATGGTGCCGCGATCATGGGGCAGCTTGGAGAATTCTGCCGGGACGTTGGGCTTGTCTGAGCCACCGGTTCCCGCAGCGCGGATATTCAGACCCTTGTCGGCATTGCCGTGGGCCACGTCACCTGTCTGGGCCATGAAGCCTTCGATCACCCGATGGAACACGACGCCATCATAAGCGCCTTCGCGGGCCAGTTCCTTCATCCGTGCGCAATGCTGCGGGGCCACGTCAGGCAGCAGCTCGATGGTGACGGGGCCATCTTTCAGTTCGATGATGATGGTGTTCTCGGGGTCTTTGATCTCGGCCATTTCGGGCTCTCCTCAATTCAATATCGCTGAGGAACCTAGTGGTGTGGAAGGGAAAGGAAAAGGGGGTGCGTCGCCTGTTGCAACCTGTTGCGACGGAATCCGGTCTCGCTTGCGTGGAACAGTGTGACCGCGCACGGAACGAGAGCAAGAGGAGCCGCCTCATGATCCTGCCCCATGTTGCCAGACAGATCGCCCAACCCAGCCTGATGCCCGTGGGCTTTGCCCTTGCGTTGGCCATTCTGGCCACCTTCGCAACGCTCACCTCCGAAAGGCTGTGGGCGGCAGAAACCACTGAACAGCCCGCCCCGCAGGCGGTCCAGCGCTAAGCGCTCAGGCCGCTGCGACGATCCCGATCTGGTGCCGGACAGAGGCCGGTAGCTGCCGGGCACTCATCGCGCGGGGAAAGGGCAGTTCGTCCATTTCAGGCACATCCCCGTAGAGCGCTTCGAACTACTCGAAATTGTCGGATGTCCGGCGGCTCACGTTGTCGATAAAGGTTTCCGCAGGCGCACCGTTGGCGAGAATAATTTCGTGTTCCTCGGTCTCTATATGATAGACGGTGTAGCTTTGTCCCAGCTCTGACGAGGGAACATTGGTGATCGTGCTGCCGTTCACCAGCGCGCCGGCATGGCAAAGAACCCCGTCGATCAGCAGCGCGTGGTCTGCGGTGACAGTCAGGTCAGTGTGGGGCACACCGGCCCCAAGCGCGCCCGCCGCAACCCGCACCAACCTCCGGCCAGCATTGCGGTTGAAAGTCGGGAAGATTGTTTGACGACCGATCCATTTGACCGGAACCGGCCGACCGTCTGCCGAGAGAACCTCATCGCCGATCACAAGGTCTTCGACAACGCATTGGCCCGCCGCAGTCGCAATCTGCGTGCCGACGGCAAAGCACATAGGAAACGGCGCCCCTACGTTGATCGTTCCCGGCGAAATGTTATTGGGCAAGGGGTCGGTTGTTGTCGAGATTATCAGCAGTTCAGCAAAGATATCCGTTGTCTGAAAGACCGGATAGGTCAGCCCGCCGATCTCGATCGTGCCGTAATAGACAGTCGGAAAAAGAAGGGCAGGCGACGGGCCGGCCTCACCTGCATCGAATTCATCATCGTCGTTTACGTCAGTTACGGTTCCGCCGGTGGTGCTGCCGTGGAGTTGGCTTCCTGATGCTGAGTATGCCCACTGTGACGCGAAAGTGTAGTCACCCATAAACGCCTTTCCACATCCGCTTCGGGCTACTTCACCCACATACATCATATTCTGCGATGAATATGCGCGAACCAGCACAAAGTCAACGGGTTATTCGGGCAGGAACCTGTCCTGCAAGGCCGTCAGAACCGGAGGTGTTACGAAATGCGACACGTCGCCACCAAGCCGGGCGATTTCCTTGACCAGTTTCGACGCAATCGCCTGGTGCTGCGCGTCGGCCATCAGGAAGACGGTCTCGATTTCCGGGTCGAGCTTTCGGTTCATGCCAACCATCTGAAATTCATACTCGAAATCGGCCACGGCGCGCAGTCCCCGGACGATCACCTGCGCACCCACATCCCGGGCGCAGTCGATCAGCAGGTTTTCAAATGGATGAGCAACGATCTCGGTTCCGGTCTTCTCCGTCAGATAGGCGCATTCGGCCTCGACCATGGCCAAACGCTCTTCCAAGGAAAACATCGGCCCCTTGTCGCGGTTGATGGCAACACCGATCACAAGACGGTCAACGAGCGAGCAAGCGCGGCGGATAATGTCGATATGCCCGAGCGTGATCGGATCGAAGGTTCCCGGATACAGGCCAATGCGCATGGGTGGTCCCTTTCCATCCCGCAAGAATTTGGCGGCACGCAACAATATTGCGCACTGCATTGCAACCCCTTCCGGGTTATTGCCTTTGCATCTGCGGCAATTGGGGTCAGAACCCCTTGATCATGCCTTCCAGTGCTTCTTTCTCCATGGAAAGCTCTGCAAGCTGCGCCTTGACCACATCTCCGATGGAAATCAGGCCGACCATTTCATCGCCTTCCATGACGGGCATATGGCGGAAACGGCCTTGCGTCATTTTACCCAGAACATCTTCCGATGTGTCCGCTGCACTGCAGGTGATGATCTCAGAGGTCATGACCTCGTCAACGCTGTCGGTCATGCAGGACACGCCCCGCTTGCCAAGTTCGCGCACGATGTCGCGTTCAGAAAGGATACCGGCCAGCGACTTTCCGTCGGGCGAAACAACCACGGTCCCAATGCGTTTGCCGGATAGCATCTCAGCCGCGTCCCCGATGGTCGACCCCGGTTTGATCGTGACAACGCCCTGATCCGGTTTGGACTTGAGAATTTGCTGAACCAGCATCGCGGCCTCCATTTTGCGTGGCTTGTGATTGGGTTCAGCGTCCCCCCTTAAGATAGGCCGTGTCAAGCGTCGTGACGGGCCAGATCCTCCAATCGCGCAATTTCAGCCCGCATTCCCTGCGCCAGTGCCCGTGCAAATCTGTTAAGACGTTCCGATCCCCGGTCAGAAGCGTGGCGCACCAGATAAAAAGTGCGGGTCAGCGACACCTGATCGCGTAGAACCAGCCTGAGTTCGGGCGCGAAGGGCATGGCAAAGTCATGGGCAATGCCGATGCCGCGCCGGGTGCGCATCAGCATGAGCTGCACGGAAAAGGAATTGGACGCCAGATCCACGCGCGACACTCCGATGGAGGATAGATAGTCGAGCTCCTGATCGAAGATCATATCCTGAATATAGCCGATGACCGGACGCCCTTTGAGGTCATCCAAGCTGCGGATATCGGCTGAAATCTCTTTTGGCACCGCCAGATGCAAGTGATAGTCGGCCACTTTCTGCACGGTCAGGCGTCCGGTCTGGGGCGGACTGACGGTGATCGCCATGTCTGCTTCTCGCTTGGACAGATTGACGACGCGCGGCAATGCGAGGATCTGGATCTCCAGATCGGGGTTCTGTTCCCTGATCTGGGCGCAGACCTGCGGCAGAAGGAAATTGGCCGACCCGTCCGGCGCACCGATCCTGATGGTGCCCGACAACCCCTCATCGGCCCCCGTCACAGCGCCCTGACCCGCTGTCAACGCGGCCTCAGCCACCTCCAGCGGTTCCAGCATTCGTTCGCCGGCCTCGGTCAATGCATAGCCTTGCGGGGATTTCGCGAAGAGAATGGCGCCGAGCGATGCCTCCAACCGCGAAATCCGGCGCCCAACCGTGGCCGGATCCATGCGCAGCTCTTGGCCTGCCCGGCTGAGACTTTCAGCTCGTGCAACCGCCAGGAACACCCGCAGATCATCCCAGTTCTGTGTCATGACAGGGGTTTACCGTCATTTTGCAAAAATGCAAAACGATTTTGAAAACCTGCCCCTTTGTGGCGCAGGAATGCAAGACTATAATGCGCTCAAAGTTTATGGAGATGAGGAGAGGTTCCATGGAAGAACTCGGTCACTGGATCAACGGCAAGCGCGTGGCAGGCACGTCGGGGCGTTTTGCCGATGTCTACAACCCGGCCACCGGCGAGGTGCAGGCCAAGGTTGCGCTCGCGTCCAAGGAAGAACTGGACAGCGCCATTGCGGATGCCGCCGAGGCACAGAAAGCATGGGGTGCCACCAACCCGCAGCGCCGCGCGCGGGTGATGATGAAGCTTGTGGGCCTGCTGAACCGCGACATGGACAAGCTGGCCGAGGCGCTGAGCCGCGAACATGGCAAGACCTTCCCCGACGCGAAAGGTGACGTGCAGCGCGGGCTTGAAGTGATCGAATTCTGCATCGGTGCACCGCAGATGCTGAAAGGTGAATTCACCGACAGCGCCGGCCCCGGCATCGACATGTATTCCATGCGCCAGCCTTTGGGCGTTGTCGCGGGCATCACCCCGTTCAACTTCCCTGCCATGATCCCGCTGTGGAAGATGGGCCCCGCCCTGTCGTCTGGCAACGCAATGATCCTGAAGCCGTCCGAGCGTGACCCCTCCGTTCCGCTGATGCTGGCAGAGCTGTGCCAGGAAGCGGGCCTGCCCGATGGCGTGTTGCAGGTTGTGAACGGCGACAAGGAAGCGGTGGATGGCATCCTCGATTCCGAAGTCATTCAGGCCGTGGGCTTCGTCGGCTCCACCCCGATTGCACAGTACATTTACGAACGTGCAGCCGCGACCGGCAAGCGCGCGCAGTGCTTCGGCGGCGCCAAGAACCACATGATCATCATGCCTGACGCCGATCTCGATCAGGCTGCCGATGCGCTGGTGGGTGCCGGTTACGGCGCGGCGGGCGAACGCTGCATGGCCATTTCGGTGGCCGTTCCCGTTGGCGAGGAAACCGCTGACCGGCTGATCGAAAAGCTGGTGCCGCGCATCGAAAAGCTGAAGGTCGGCCCCTACACGGCGGGTGACGCTGTCGACTACGGCCCCGTCGTGACCGCCGCCGCCAAGGCCAATATCGAACGTCTGGTGCAATCCGGCGTCGATCAGGGTGCGGAGCTGGTTGTCGATGGTCGCGGCTTCAGCCTGCAAGGCTATGAGGACGGGTTCTTTGTCGGACCGCACCTCTTTGACCGTGTCACCCCCGACATGGACATCTACAAGACCGAGATCTTCGGGCCGGTCCTGTCCACCGTGCGCGCCGGGTCCTATGAAGAGGCCATCGGCCTTGCGATCAGCCACGAATATGGCAACGGCACCGCGATCTTCACCCGCGACGGCGACACCGCGCGTGACTTCGCCAACCGGATCAATATCGGTATGGTCGGCATCAACGTCCCGATCCCGGTGCCGCTGGCCTACCACACCTTCGGCGGCTGGAAAAAGTCGGGCTTTGGCGATCTGAACCAGCACGGGCCGGATGGCTTCCGCTTCTATACGCGCACCAAAACCATCACCTCGCGCTGGCCCTCGGGCATCAAGGAAGGTGGCGAGTTCAACTTTAAAGCGATGGAATGACGCTACGAGACCTCTGGTAATCTTCGTGAATGCCCGGCTATTGTCGGGCATTCTTTCTTTTTGAAGAAGGGGGTTGCGGTGTGCCAGTGAGTTTCAGGATTCTCTCGGAGCGTGGCCTCGTCTTCGTGCGCTACACCGGGTTTGCGCGTCTGGATGAAAGCTTTGAGGTCTTCGGCCAGTACGCCGCCCATCCGGATTTTAGACCGGGACAGAAACAACTGGTGGATCTGTCGGGCGTGACCGGGCTGGAAAAGGATTACGTCAAGCTTTTCGCCCTTCAGGCCCGAAAGGCGGATGTGTTTCTTGGATCCGGCGCACAGACCTTGCTGGATTACTATGCCCCCACACCTCTATCACTGGATTTAGCGGAAACGATCCTGAGATCCTGGGAGCCATCTGGCGCGGTGATCCCACTTATCCAGCAGGACGAGCAGGAGGCTCTGCAACTGCTGGGTCAACCAGAGCGCAGTTTCGAGGAACTGCTGCAAGCTGCCCGTTAACACGAAGAATAGGCCCGCCTGCGAACAGACGGGCCGAGCGGTGCTGAAATTCTTTGACGAGCGCCGCAAATGCTGCGGCTTTCACAGACTGGATATCTGTCTGTCGTTTGACACTGGTCATCGGTTCAAAACTGGCCGGGACTGTCGGCCAAAAGCAACCGATGGTTGATTTACGGCCGACATACTGCAAGCGTGGAACCATTCACCATCAGGAGATTACCCATGACCATACTGACCCGCCGCACCACCCTTGCCGGGCTGCTGGCCACTCCACTCGCCCTGATCGCAGGCCGATCGCGCGCCGCGACACATGCGGTGACCATCGAAGGCTTTGCCTTTTCGCCTGCCGACCTGACAGCCGCCGTCGGCGACACCATCACCGTCACCAATAACGACGGCGCCCCGCACACGCTGACCGCCGATGACGGCAGTTTCGACACCGGGCGCCTGAACCGTGGCGAAAGCGCCGAGATCACGCTGAGTTCTGCCGGTAGCTTTCCTTACAAATGCGCCTTCCACCCGAATATGCGGGGCACGATCACGGTCAGCTAGACCGCTGCGTTAACCGCAAGGCAACGGTTGCAGAGGTAGGGTCATGCTGTAATCCAGCAGGCCCCAGCTTTGGCTGAGCATGGCCGCCCGCGAACATCCAAGATTGACCGACCCCTGAAAATCCACCTCCAGCAGGTTGCACGTCACGCCCGGACCATCGCCGCTGGCGTCTCTTGTCGCCTGAGATACGACGAGAACGTTGTAGCCGAAACTTGCCAGAAAATCGGGATGGCTACAGGCGTGCCAGTATTGGATGTTCATAAGATCTTGCACCGATTGGGCTTGCGCCGTCACAGGAAGCACAGCCGACAAGATGGCTGAAAGCAGGACTCGTCTCATTTTTTCCCCCAGTTCATGGCTCTGAGAATGGCATGGATCTTATCATATAAGGGGCTATACGCGGCCGATTTCCCTCTGCTTGCCCTTTTTCCTTGGAATTCGCAGCGGTTGCCTGCTTTGCTGGACCGAAATAGCGGAGGACACAATGGCACCCAAAGAGCCCCCCTTCTCTCTCGGGATCGAGGAAGAATATCTGTTGGTCGATCAGACCAGCTGTGACCTGGTCGAAGCCCCCAAAGAGCTGATGGACGCCTGCGTTGCCGAACTGGAAGGCCAGGTCAGCCCGGAATTCCTACAATGCCAGATCGAAATCGGCACACGTGTCTGTGCAAACATTGCCGAGGCGCGAGAGGATCTGAAGCGTCTGCGCTCTACCGTATCCCGCGTTGCGGACGCCTACGGCCTGTCGCCAATTGCCGTGTCCTGCCACCCGTTTGCCGATTGGAAGAACCAGCACCACACCGATAAGGACCGCTATAATGCGCTGGCCCGCGATCTGGGTGGTGTGGTGAACCGGATGCTGATCTGCGGGATGCATGTGCATGTCGGTCTTGGGACCGACGATCTGCGCAATGACCTGATGGGGCAGCTATCGTATTTCCTGCCGCATCTCTTGGCGCTGTCGGCATCCTCGCCCTTCTGGCAAGGGCGCGATACCAAGCTTGCCTCCTACCGGCTGACGGTCTTCGACAATCTGCCCCGCACCGGGTTACCGCCGTCTTTCCCGTCTTTTGCCGATTACGAACGCACCGTGGATGTGCTGGTTGACCTCGGCATAATCGAGGACAGCTCCAAGATCTGGTGGGATCTGCGCCCGTCAGCGCGCTTTCCGACGCTTGAAACCCGCATCTGTGACGTGAACCCACGGCTGGAAGACACGCTGACCCTGGCCGCGATGATTCAGAGCCTGTCGCGGATGCTCTTCCGTCTGCGGGGCCTCAACCAGCGCTGGCGGCTTTATGATGCCTTCCTGATCGAGGAAAACCGCTGGCGGGCACAGCGCTATGGCACGTCGGAAGGTCTTATCGACTTCGGCAAGAGGGAGATATTGCCGATGGCCGAGCTGATCGAGGACATCATTGAATTGACCGCTGAGGACGCCGCCTATCTGGGCTGCAACGCCGAACTGGACCGCGCCCGCGACATGGTTGCGCGTGGAACCTCCTCTGACCGCCAGCGCGCAGTGCTCGCCGCATCAGAGGCCGCCGGAAAACCCCATGACGAAGCCATGCGCGACGTTGTGCGCCACCTGATCGAGGAATTTCACGCGGATTTGTGACGCAGCGGCCCGCCTTGCAAAAGTCTTGCAAGAATTGGTAATTAAACAAGCGTTCAATTCCAAGCTGCACCGGGAGGAGCCCCCATGGATTTCGCATTGTCCGAAGAACAGGTGATGATCTTCGACATGGCCAAGGCCTTTGGCGAGGAACATATCGCCCCTTTCGCCATGGAATGGGAAGCGGCGGGCACGATCCCGAAGGACCTGTGGCCCAAGATCGCGGAGCTTGGCTTTGGCGGGCTTTACGTGTCCGAGGAGTATGGCGGATCGGGGCTGAGCCGCCTGGATGCGACGCTGGTCTTCGAGGCGCTGGCCATGTCCTGCCCCGCCGTCGGCAGCTTCCTGTCGATTCACAACATGTGCGGCGGCATGATCGACAAGTTCGGCTCGGACGACACCAAGGCGCGCTGGCTGCCCGACCTGTGCACGATGGAGAAGGTGTTTTCCTACTGCCTGACCGAACCGGGGTCCGGGTCCGACGCCGCTGCGCTCCGCACCCGCGCGGAGCGGACGAATGAGGGCTATACGCTCAATGGCACCAAGGCGTTCATCTCGGGCGGCTCCTATTCCGATGCTTACGTGACGATGGTCCGCACCGGCGAGGATGGCCCAAAGGGAATTTCGACCGTGGTCGTGGAGGACGGCACCGAGGGGCTCTCTTTCGGGGCGCTGGAGAAAAAGATGGGCTGGCTCGCCCAACCCACGGCGCAGGTGCAGTTCGACGATTGCAAGGTGCCTGCCGACAATCTGATCGGCGAGGAAGGCAAGGGGTTTTCCTACGCGATGGCAGGTCTCGATGGCGGGCGGCTCAATATCGCGGCCTCGGCCCTTGGCGGCGCGCAGAAGGCGCTCGACCTGACGCTGGCCTATATGGGGGAACGCAAGGCCTTTGGGCGCACCATCGACAGCTTTCAGGCGCTGCAATTCAAGCTGGCAGAGATGGAGGTCAAACTGCAATCCGCCCGCACCTTCCTGCGCCAGGCGGCATGGAAGCTGGACAACAAGGCCCATGACGCCACCAAGTTCTGCGCCATGGCCAAGATGTATGTGACCGATGCCAGCTTCGACGTGGCCAATACCTGCCTGCAACTCCATGGCGGCTATGGCTACCTCGCCGATTACGGAATCGAGAAGATCGTCCGCGACCTGCGGGTGCACCAGATCCTCGAAGGCACCAATGAGATCATGAGACTTATCGTGTCTCGTCAGATGCTTGCGGAGCGCGGTTAATGTCGGACATCACCTGCCGCATCGAGGGCCGCGCGGGCCGGATCACGCTCAACCGCCCCAAGGCGCTGAACGCGCTGACCTGGGACATGTGCCTGGAGATCGAGAAAGCGCTGATTGCCTGGGCCGATGACCCGGTGGTCAAGCTGCTGATCATCGACGGGCTGCCCTGCGAAAAGGCCTTCTGCGCGGGCGGCGATCTGGCCGAGATGTATGCGACCGGCAGCGCGGGCGATTATAGCTATGGCCGCCGCTTCTGGCAGGACGAATACCGCATGAACGCGGCCCTGTTCAATTTCCCCAAACCCGTCATCACCTTCCTGCATGGCTTCGTCATGGGCGGCGGCGTGGGCGTCGGCTGCCATGGCTCGCATCGCATCGTCTGCGACGACACGCGGGTCGCGATGCCGGAAACCAAGGTCGGGCTGGTGCCCGATGTGGGCGGCTCGCTGATCCTTGCGCGCGCGCCGGGGCGCTTGGGCGAATATCTCGGCGTTACCTCCGCCCGGATGGGACCGGGCGACGCGATCCATGCGGGATTTGCCGATTACTACATCCCGCGCGACCACTGGGCGTCGTTGATGGAGACGCTTGTGGAAACCGGCGATTGGGAGGCCGTGGATCGCAGTGCCCTGCCCGCCCCGGACTCGAAGATCGCTGCACAACAAGCTGAAATAGTTGATCTTTTCGGCGGAGAAACGCTGCGCGATATTGTGAATCTGTTGGCCGCGACCGATAGCGACTTCGCCCGCAGTGCTCTGAAGGAGATGGAGAGTAATTCACCGATTTCAATGGCTTGCGCGGTGGAGTTAATCCATCGCAGCCGCGCCAAGGACACGATCGAAGGCGCGCTTGAGATGGAATACCGCTTTACCGCGCGCTCCATGGAAAAAGGCGATTTCCTTGAAGGCATCCGCGCCATCATCATCGACAAGGACAACGCGCCCAAGTGGCGCCATGCCGGACCGGGCGCGGTTCCCCCCGCTGACGTGGCCGCCATGTTCCAGCCGCTTAGGGCGGACGCCCTGACCCTCTGAAGGAGAGATATCATGAAGATCGGATTCATCGGCCTTGGCAATATGGGCAGTCCCATGGCGGCCAATCTGGTGGCAGCCGGCCACGAAGTAACGGGCTTCGACCTCGCCGCACCCGCGCCTGAGGGCGTGACCATGGCCGCCAGTGCCGCTGACGCCGCCAAGGGGCAAGACGTGGTCATCACCATGCTGCCCAATGGCGCGATCCTTAAGGCGGTGGCGAGCGATGTGATCCCTCCGATGACCGCAGGCGCAGTGCTGCTGGATTGTTCCACGGTCGAAGTGGACGCCGCGCGCGACGTGGCAGGCCAGTGCGAGGCGGCGGGGCTTGGCTTCCTCGATGCGCCCGTGTCTGGCGGTGTCGGCGGGGCTGCGGCGGGGACGCTCACCTTCATGGTTGGTGGCAGCGACACGGCCTTTGCCACAGCCAAGCCGCTCTTTGACATCATGGGCCAGAAGGCCGTGCATTGCGGCCCGGCGGGCAACGGACAAGCCGCCAAGATTTGCAACAACATGATCCTGGGCGTCACCATGATCGCCACCTGCGAGGCCTTCGCGCTTGCCGACAAGCTGGGGCTGGCGCGCGACAAGATGTTTGACGTTGTCAGCACCTCATCGGGCTATAGCTGGACCATGAACGCCTATTGCCCGGCGCCGGGCGTGGGGCCGCAAAGCCCCGCCGACAACGGCTACAAGCCCGGTTTCGCGGCAGAGCTGATGTTGAAAGACCTGCGCCTGTCTCAGGCCGCCGCCGAAGCAGCAGATGCCGATACGCCCATGGGTCAGGCCGCAGCTGCGCTGTACGCGCAGTTCGTTGAGGCCGAGGACGGCAAGGGCATGGATTTTTCCGCCATGCTGCCCCGGTTTGAAAAGCGCGGGCGCCAGGGCTGATCACGATCAGCTCATCAAGTGGATCCGGCAGGGCAACAATCGCACCTGTCGTTTCCCTCGTTCCATGTCCACATGCGTGATCGTCCGCTTCAGCGGAGAGCGGGCCGACGAAGGCCCCCGCGAAAGCGGGGGTTTGAGGAGGCGCGCAGCCACCGCCCGTCAGGGCAACAATTCAACGAATGTGAATGAAAGTGGCGCGGTTGACGGGGCTCGAACCCGCGACCCCCGGCGTGACAGGCCGGTACTCTAACCAACTGAGCTACAACCGCCCGCTGCATCGCCCGCGACCCTTCGGCCTCGTGGCGTGAGGCGGGTTCTATGTGCCCCGCGCCCCCCCGTCAAGCGCGGTTTTGCGCTTAAATCCCCGCCGGGCGAATTTTTTCGCAGCCACCCTGCGCAGGCCTATCCACGCCTGAGCGGGCGGCGCGGCGCGACCGGGCTTCGGCGCTGCCGCTCACGCATGAAAACATAGATGCCAGCCCCCGCGATCAACATGGTTCCCGCCAGCACCCAAAGGTCTGGCACCTCTCCGAACACAAGCCAGCCCGAGGCGATGGCCAACGGCAGCGCAGTGTATTCGAAAGAGGAGATCGTCGCGGCGTTACCCATCTTGTAGGCCGCCGACAGCAGGTATCCGATTGCGCCGGACATGCAGCCAAGCAGGATGAAGAGCGGCCAATCGCCTGGCGTTGGCCAGACCCAGGCCCGAAACAGAAAGACCAGGCTCTCCGCCTCAACCCCTTCAGCAAACCGTCCATCGCCTGCCACCAGAAAGAAACCAATGCTGACCACAAGGAACACGCCCTGGATATAGACTGCCAATGCCGAGGCCTTGGAATAGACCCCCAGCTTTCGCGTCATCACCTGCATCGCCGCATAGGCCGTGGCCGCAAGGACCGGCAGCAGGAGTGTCCAGCGTTCTGGCGCATCTTCACCGGCCATACCGGGGCGTGTCATGACCAGAACGCCCGCAAATCCCACGATGATGGCCGTGATCCTGTGAATCCCAACCTTTTCTTTCAGCACCACGACCGACAACACCGTGATGATCAGCGGCGCCACGAAAAAGGTTGCCACCGCATCGGCCAGCGGCATCACTGCCAGCGCCGCAAAGTAGAGCATGTTCGAGATCACGACGAATACCCCGCGCAGCAGGTGCAACCCCGGCGTGGCCGTGCGCAATTCCCGAAATCCGCCCTCGAATTGCAGGATCACCAGCGAAAAGACGATCCCGATGGCCGAGCGGACAAAGACCATCTGGTGCAACGGATAGTCGCCACCAAGCGCCTTGATCAGGGAATCGTTCACGGTGATGAAGACCATGCCCGCAAGAATCAACAGGATCGCGAGCGGCTGTGTCTCCTCGGTGGGACGCGGAGCGCCGGGCATGTCGTTTGCTTTCATTGGGTTGGGCGCGGACGCAGATGAACTCCGCCGCGCTCAATCAGCCCTAGCGCGAAAATCAAACGCTGAGAACCCTTTGCGGCCTCAGTCCCCTTTCGCCCAAAGCGGCCCTCGATCCGGAGCGGGGATGAATTCCGCGTCATCTCCGGGGGGCAAATGGAACGGGCCCGACTGCCAATCCGCCGCGCGCCACGCTTCCTTGGCCTCCAGGATCCGCTCCTTGCTGGAGGACACGAAATTCCACTAGATATGGCGCGGACCATTCAGGGTGGCGCCGCCCAGAAGGATCAGCCGTGCGCCTGCCGGTCCTGCAGTCAGGGCCAGCCTGTCACCGGGGCGGAACACCATCATCTCGCCGGCCTTATGGCTGTCCCCTGCCAGTTCGACAGAGCCCTCGGCGACATATACACCCCTGTCCTCTTGGTCATCTGGCAGCGGCAGCACTGCTCCGGCCTCCAAGATCGCGTCCGCATAGAACATTTCGGACGGGACCGGGACCGGGGCAGTTTCGCCATAAGCAGACCCCAAAATCAGGCGCAGTTCCTTGCCCTCGGCCTTCAGCACCGGCAATTCGTCCTTGCCCGCATGATGAAAGTCTGGCGCGCGCTCCTCCTGGTCCTCGGGCAGTGCAATCCATGTCTGGATGCCGAAGAAGGGCATGGGCAGGGTCTGGGTCTCGTCATCGGTGCGTTCGGAATGGGTGATCCCCTGCCCGGCCACCATCAGGTTCACATCGCCCGGTTCGATCCATCCATCGGTGCCAAGACTGTCGCGGTGATGCATCCGGCCCCGGTAGAGGTAGGAGATCTTCGCCAGTCCGATATGCGGGTGCGGGCGCACATCCAGGCCCTTGGTTGGCAGCATTTCGGCCGGGCCCATCTGGTCGAAGAAAATGAACGGTCCAACCATCTGCCGCTTGGGGGCTGGCAGCGCGCGACGCACTTCAAATCCACCCAGGTCGCGGGCGCGCGGGATGATCAATGTCTCGATGGCATCGACCCCATCACCCAATGGGCAATGCGGGTCGAGGGCGGGGTTCCAGCTCATGTCCTTTGTCTCCTATCGTTTTGCAGGTGAGACAAAGATAGGTCCAAAAGACGCGCATACCTATTATCGCTCCGCACACAGGCACCGCGCAGCATTGCACGAGCGTAAACCTGATAGACTGCAAAGCCGGACCTCCCGCCAACGGAACAAAGTCGCTGGCGGGAGAGCGGAACGGGGGCTGCAGCCGCTATTACATGAACTCTAAAGCGTCCTCTTCCATGCCATCTCCGTCCATGGCTGGGTCGTCATAGGATCCGTCAAGGCTGAGGGCAGCTATCAGTTCGACGCCTTCGTCAGCTGAGACCCCATCGAGGGCTCCATTGGCCACGGCTTCCTCATAGGAGGCAAGCAGATCATCGGCGGAGTTCCACCCGTCCTCGGGCGCGTCGATGCGGAACAGTTCCTGCGGGATGTCGATCGGGTTTCCGTTGTCATCGGTGCCCGGGACAAGTTCCAGGAAGATCACAGATTCCAGCTGAGTGATGTTGTAGTCCGGATCTTCTGCATAGAGGCTATCGTAGTAGGCGACGTAATTCTCGAATGTGCCGTCCTGGCCTTCCGGCAGGGCCTCTTCAAAGACGTAGACGCCATTCGCAATGCCGCCATTTGCGCCGATTTCGACGCCAAAGCCGATTTTCTCGAAGGTGGGATCTTCGGGGTCTTCTGGATCTTCGGGTTCGTCGGAGACGGATTTGATGGACCCTTCTTCGGTCGTCGTCGAAGTTGCGCGGATGCCAAGCACGTCAATCTCGTCAATGCTGCTGACATCGGTGAGTTCCACCAGGTAGCTTTCGCCGCTTTGAAGATAGGTTTCCTTCTCATCCGCATCCGGACCAAGCCCCGGATCCGATAGCGCAACTGCGCCATCCCACTGGATATGCTCACCTTCCAGCCGTGTGCCGTTCATGTTGAGCGGGCCATCAAGCGACGCGCTGTCACCTGAGAAGTCATCATCCCCGTAATAGATGGCATTCACATCCATTGAGCCTTCGAGAACTTCGACCTCCGCGAACACACTGCCGGTCACAGGATCTTCAAACACGGTCACCGTGTAAGACAGCCCCTCCAACTCGTAAGTGAAAGTTTTGGAATGGTCGGGCATAGGTATTCCTCCGGTCATAAAACCAGATACCGAGGAATATGGCTTCCACGGCTGGTTTTCGAGCCCCCACCCGAACGCCACAATTTCGCCACGAATTTTTCCAGATTTCGCCGATAATTGACAGATACCGCGGAGATATGCCGGGGAAACAAATTGTTTCTGGGCAACAAAGCTTTGATGTAATTGAGATTTCTGTTGAGAGCATACCGGACCTGAATCGAGATATACCGATCCTGAATGCGGAAAGCGCAAATCACCGACAATGCTTATACTACGATATCGGGAGGGGGAATGGTGGGTCGTGAGAGGCTCGAACTCCCGACATCTTCGGTGTAAACGAAGCGCTCTACCAACTGAGCTAACGACCCGTCGGCGGTTCTGATAGCGCGGGACCAAAGGGGGCGCAAGCCCTAAGCGGACAGGATTTGCGCCTTGCCGTCACGAATGTGATGAACCACCCCCTGCCCGCCCGGAACCGACGCCAGATCGGTGACCGGAATCCCCAGAACGATGCAGCGCAAAAGCCGCGATGTCACGCCATGGGTGACCAGAACTGTTGGGCCGGTCAGCCCCTCCAGAACCGCCTGTACCCGCGCCGACATCTGGCCAAGTGTCTCGCCACCCGGCGCACCGAATTTCCACAGATGCGGGTCGGTTGCACGGGCGATGTCTGGGTATTCGGCCCGAAGCTCCTGTACCGTTCGGCCTTGCCAGCGACCCAGGTTGATCTCGGCCAGGCGCGGATCGGATTCGATGACCAGACCCAATCCCGAAACCGCGATCTCTGCCGTTCGCATCGCGCGGGGGGCGTCGCTGGAAATGACGCGCACCGGGCCAGAAAGGTGGGCTGCCAAAAGCCGCCCCTGCGCGCGTGCCTGATCCAGCCCCACAGCGGTCAGGGGCGAATCCAGAAGGCCTTGCAAACGTTCTTCGGTGTTCCACTCGGTCTCGCCGTGGCGCAGCACCCAAAGCTCGGGGAATTCAAGTCTGGCAGTGGTCATGTAGCGCGCTTTCCGGTGCCCTCTGGTCCTATGAAAACGAAAAGGCGCCACGAGTTCGGGGCGCCTTTCGGAAGGAAAATGGTGGGTGATAAGAGATTTGAACTCCTGACATCTTCGATGTGAACGAAGCGCTCTACCACTGAGCTAATCACCCGCCGTGGGGCCGTCTTTTAGCGGCGCTTTCCCAGCTATGCAAGGGGCTGATCACGGATTTTCCGCGCCGTCTTCCTTGGTGATTTCGTCCAGTTCTTTCCCCTTTTGGACCAGCTTGATCCGCGCCGTCAGCAGATCACCAGACGGCTTGCTGTCGCGCTTTCGCGGGGTGATCTTGCCAAGTCCCGGCAGGGAAATCGTCTGCCCGTCATCAAGCGCCTGACCGATAGCCTCGCAGACCAGCCCGGCCGCTTCGCGTAGTTCCGAGCGCTTGAGCGCCGACTGCCCGGCGATGGCCTGCATCAGATCCTGCATCTTGTAGAGTTGCGGTTTGTCGGCACTGTTTTCTTCAGCAGCGGTGTTGTCATCTTCCACGCTGGAAGAGAGCGTCACGATTTCTCCAGCAGTCATAAGTCCCCCATTCGGCAGTTTGTTGCTTCTATTGGGGCAACCTAGCAACCGAAGGGTCGACGCACCAGAGCGCGTTTGGAAAGATGCTTAATCCGCGCTGCTTGACGCCAGACGGATATTGCGCGTGTCCCAACGGGGCCATCCCATCAGCTCCGACACGGTCGTGAACCGATAGCCACGGGCGATCAGCCCATCCAGGGCCGCAGGCATCGCGCGCACGGTCGGGCCGATAATGTCATGGGCCAGAATCACCGCGCCGCTGTGAGACCGGCTGACGATGCGATTGGCCACCACCGAACTGCCCGGACGACGCCAATCCTCAGGATCGACGGACCACAGGATGGTGGGCAACTGCCGCGCTTCGTAGATCAGGTTGCGCTGACGCATGGACAGCAGCCCATAAGGTGGGCGCATGGTGACGGGCAGACGGCCAACGGTTTCGTTGATCACAACCGTGGTGCGATCCAATTCCCGAAGCAGCCCGTCATTGCCGAGTGACGTCAGACGCGGGTGGTTCCAGGTGTGATTGCCGATTTCATGCCCTTCCGCGGCAATGCGGCGGGTCAGTTCCGGATACAGCGCCACACGCCGTCCAATCAGGTAGAATGTGGCCCGGATATTGCGCGCGGCCAGCATGTCCAACAACTGTGGCGTCAACGTTTGATGGGGGCCGTCATCGAAGGTCATGGCCACCACTGGCTGATCGGTGGGCACCCGCGTGATCGTCGTCGGACCGCCCTGAGTGATCCCCTCGGGAATCGAAAAATCCAGCCGGGCTTGCGCTTCGGCGCGGCCAACAAGCGCTGGCGCGGCCATGATAGCGGTCAGGCAACCGGTAAATCTGCGACGTGTCAGCTTGTTTTTCATTATGGCACCAGGCAATGCGGTTTTCGGCAATTCGACTAAGCAACGCGCGAATCGGCTGCGAATCAAGTTGTGCCATAGCAATGGGGCGCCCATCCGTTGCAAAAGGGTGTCACTTGCCGCATCTGTGACGGCTTTGCGGCGGCAGGGGCGCTTGCATCGCAAACCGACAATGTGGTTGATTGTGGTTGATAATGATCTGGGGATACGGGCCATCACGGCCCGAGGGGAATAATCATGAAAAAGCTGATGGCCGCAACGACAGCACTGGCGCTATTGACCGCCACCGCAACCTATGCCGACGAAGCTGCACCGAACATGCCGGTCGAAATCGTCAGTCAAGACGCCGTGACCACCGGGGCCGATGGTGGCATTCTGGTGCCGATCCTGACCATGATCTTCATGCTGCTGGCCTCCAGCGGCAATGGCATGGTGGATCTGTAACCGCCGCATTCCCGGCATCGGCCGGACGCGCACGCCAGCCGATCGGGCACACCGAAATGACGAACCTATAAATACGAGGGTGACAATGAAAAAGCTCATGGCAGCAACAACGGCACTGATGCTGATCACATCCAGCGCAGCCTTTGCTGACGACGCGGCGACCATGCCGGTAGAAATCGTGACCCAGGATACGGTGTCCACCGGAGCAGACGGGGGCATCCTCGTTCCCATCCTGACGATGATCTTCTTTCTGTTGTCAGTGTCGGGTAGCAACAACTATCCCGCCTAAGGTGGCAGGGCACTGTCGCCTTCTGGGTGCCCTGTCTGACGCGGGTCAGATTGATCCAGCTCAACAGATCATTCTGTCCAGTCGGGTTACTGGCCTCTCTTAGGACCAGGGCCGGAAAATTGTGCGTCTTTGACATCTAGGAACATCACGAACAGGCCCACGCGATCAAAAACGGTCGCGTGGGCGTTTCTTTCCTGGGCGTTCAAGGCCATCCTGCACTAACGAAATCCCCCGCCGATCATGTGCAATCGGCGGGGGATGTCATGTTGTAAGCTGTTGGTCGCGATCAGTGGGCTGTTGCCCCTGCCCCGCCGCTTGCAGCTGCCTGGGCAGCCGCTGCTGCGGCTTCCTCGGCTTCTTCGTCCCAATCAATCGGTTCCGGTGAGCGCACCAATGCCTGGGCAATCACATCGCGAACATGGGCAACGGGAATGATCTCCAACCCTTCTTTCACATTGTCCGGGATCTCTGGCAGATCCTTTTCATTGTCGATCGGAATCAGAACCGTCTTGATGCCACCGCGAAGCGCCGCCAGCAGCTTTTCCTTGAGCCCACCAATCGGCAGCACATTGCCGCGCAAGGTGACCTCTCCGGTCATGGCGATGTCCTTGCGGACCGGGATCTGGGTCAGCACCGAGACAATCGACGTCACCATGGCGATACCCGCAGACGGTCCGTCCTTGGGCGTGGCGCCTTCGGGAACGTGGACGTGGATGTCGATCTTGTCGAATTTCGGAGGCTTTACCCCGATGGCCGGGCTGATGGACCGCACAAAGGAACTGGCGGCGTCGATGGATTCCTTCATCACATCGCCCAGTTTCCCGGTGGTCTTCATCCGGCCCTTGCCCGGCAGGCGCAGCGCCTCGATGGACAGCAGATCGCCACCGACAGAGGTCCAGGCCAAGCCCGTCACCACACCGATTTGATCGTCCTTTTCCGCCAGCCCGAACTTGAACCGCTTCACGCCCAGGAAATCTTCAATGTTCTCGGGTGTGACGCGAACTGTCTCGACCTCTTTTTTGAGGATCTTGGTCAGAGCCTTGCGGCAGATCTTGGCAATCTCGCGTTCAAGGTTCCGAACCCCGGCTTCGCGCGTGTAGTAGCGGATGATGTCGGTCAGGCCATCCTCGGTCAGCTCAAACTCCCGCGCTTTCAGACCATGGTTCTTGGTCTGCTTGGGCAGCAGGTGACGCATCGCGATCTCGCGTTTTTCGTCCTCGGTGTAGCCCGCAAGCGGGATGATCTCCATCCGGTCCAGAAGTGGGCCCGGCATGTTGTAGCTGTTCGACGTGGTCAGGAACATGACGTTCGACAGGTCGTATTCAACCTCAAGATAGTGGTCCACGAAGGTCGAGTTCTGTTCCGGATCCAGCACCTCCAGCATTGCCGACGCCGGATCGCCACGGAAATCCTGCCCCATCTTGTCGATCTCATCGAGCAGGATCAGCGGGTTCGTGGTTTTCGCCTTTTTCAGCGCCTGGATGATCTTACCGGGCATAGAGCCGATATAGGTCCGACGGTGGCCGCGAATTTCGCTTTCATCACGCACACCGCCAAGCGAGATGCGGATGAATTCGCGCCCGGTGGCCTTGGCAACAGATTTGCCAAGCGATGTCTTGCCGACGCCCGGAGGGCCGACAAGGCACATGATCGGGCCCTTCAGCTGCTTGGAGCGCTGCTGTACGGCGAGATATTCGACGATGCGTTCCTTGACCTTCTCCAGCCCGTAGTGATCGGCATCGAGTACGTCTTGGGCGCGGCCCAGATCCTTTTTCACGCGCGATTTCACACCCCACGGAATGGCCAGCATCCAGTCGAGATAGTTGCGCACGACAGTGGCCTCGGCGCTCATCGGGCTCATGTTCTTGAGCTTCTTGATCTCGGCATCGGCCTTTTCACGGGCTTCCTTGGACAGCTTGGTGTTGGCCACCCGCTCTTCCAGTTCGGCAACCTCGTTGGCACCTTCTTCGCCATCGCCAAGTTCGCGCTGAATGGCCTTCATCTGCTCATTCAGGTAATATTCGCGCTGCGTCCGCTCCATTTGGGATTTCACGCGCGTCTTGATCTTCTTCTCGACCTTCAGGACGCTCATTTCGCCCTGCATCAGCCCATAGACCTTTTCCAGCCGGTCCGAGACGGACAGCGTTTCCAGAAGATCCTGTTTCTGATCAACCTCGATCCCCAGATGGCCAGAAACAAGGTCCGCCAGCTTAGCCGGATCGGTGGTCTCTGACACGGATGTCAGCGCCTCTTCGGGGATGTTCTTCTTGATCTTGGCGTAACGCTCGAACTCTTCCGCGACAGGGGTCAGCATCGCCTGAATCGCTTCGGCGTCGCCGTCATCCTCTTCCAGCGGCTCGGCGCTGGCCTCGAAGAACTCGGGATTGTCGAGAAAGCCAGTGATGGTCACGCGGTTGCGGCTTTCGACCAGTACTTTCACCGTGCCATCGGGCAGTTTCAGCAGCTGCAACACGTTGGCCAAAACACCTGTGCGGTAGATGCCGTCGGTGTCGGGGTCGTCAACAGCCGGGTCGATCTGGCTGGACAGCAGGATCTGACGATCGTCCTGCATCACCTCTTCCAGCGCACGCACCGATTTTTCGCGACCGACGAACAGCGGCACGATCATATGCGGAAACACGACCACATCGCGCAGAGGGAGAACAGGATAAGTGGTGGTATGATCTGGCATATTGCCTTCCTTGTACTTGGCAAGAGGGCGCTGGCCCCGCTCTGCGGCAACCTTTGGCCCTCTCCGGGGGGGACACTTGAAGGTGGGGGCGTTTCCGCCCGATTTCAACAGGTCATCCCGGCTTTGGGTCGCACGCAGTCTGCACGGCGGCGCTGGCAGGGGCAAGGCGTGATCTTAGCCAAGGTGAAGGAAATGTGACAGCCCCCAAGGGATCAACGCGGAAGCTCTGACAGCGACAGGTTTGGCGTGGCAAAGACAGGCTGCAGGCGGGCGCGGGTCTGGGGCCATGCCTCTGGCTGACGGGCATCCAGTGCCGAAATGGCACGTGAGGTCAGCAAGATACGCCCCGGTCCGGTTTCTGCCGCAAGGTCCAGCGCGTCGACAGGCAGCAATTCGGCAGGGGAAAATAGCAGCAGATAGCCTGTGCAGATGTATCCGCAATCGTCGACCACCACGTCGCCGGGTCGCACCTCATCCAGCAGGGCCGAATGGGTGATCTGCCAATAGTCACTGTCCGCCCGCGCAAATCCCAGCATTGCACCAGCGCCGTTGGCCAACCAAAGGGAGACGATTCCGGCCACCAGGATGCGCTGAAACCCGCGCGCGGGCGGCAGGCGCAGGACAAGCAGCAAGGCGAGGAAGGGCAATGTGACAATCCAGAATTCCTTGTTCGTCGGCTCCCAGATCGTGGCAACCACTGCGTAGGTGCCCGCATGAAGGACCAGAAGCGGCCCGAACCCCGGCGTCAGCGCTCTGCCCCGCCGCATCACAACCCGCAGCGAAAGGCCGCCAATGGACAGCACACTTGCGACGGTCAGCAGCAACAAGGGCCAGAACCCGAGTGCCAGACCGGTTGCAGCGAAATGCGTTTCCTCGACCAATTGTCGGCCCGCGAACACGCGCTCCAGCGCGCCTGCGGCATCAGGCGAGGCAAAGAGGAACAGGCTCGACCAGATTGCGGTGCCAAGCCCGATCAGCGCCTTCACCGGGGCAAGCAAGGACAGTGGCGTCCAAAGCCCGTCGGCGGCATAGCCCTTGGCCCAGAGGATCAGCTCAGGGATTGTACGATGGCCCAAAAGCACCCAACCGGCCCAGAGATAGACAGCCCCCACAACAGCGCCGAACACGGCAAGCCACAGCAAGGCGGCACCGAACCGGCGGGCAACGATCAGAACGACCAAGGCAGGCACCGCCAGAAACACATGGCTTTGATGGATCAAGGTCGCGATGCCCGCCAGAAACGCCGCCATGATGACGGCGCGCGAACCTGCGCTGTCCCATCCAACCTGCCAAAGTGCCAAAAAGCTGGCCAGGACGAATGGCAAGGGCAGCGTGTAAGTATCTGGATACATGCCATAAAGCCAGAAGGCGAAGCTTCCCGCCAGAAGCCAGACAGCGCCCGACGCCCCGGCCAGCCCGCCGCCTGACAGCCGCGCAATCTTCCACACCAATGCCAGCGTCCAAAGCGCCGCTATCAGGCTTGCCACCTGCATTACCGCCAAGGCTGTCGCCCCCGGCCAGACCGCTTGCGCCACCCTGGTCAGGCCCTGCATCAGGGGTTCGTAGATCAGGTGGTTCGGATGCCATTGCGCCACCCCGCCCGATACGCGATCGACGTAATAGACTGCGTCCTCCCCTTCGGTGAAGTTCTGAGGGAAGGTCAGCAGGTAGAGCAGAGCGATCAGGGCTAAGGTCAGCCCCGGCAGCAGCTTGTCACTACGAGTTTCCACAATGCGTTTCCCCCTACCCCGGACCTTATGTCTCTCGTTAAGGCTGCGTCACCACCTGATCGTTAGCATGAGCAGACGAATCCGGCCAACCCTCCCTGTCTGCTGGATTCGAATCCGATTACCGTTTCAGAGCGGATCGATATCTCCCAATGCCCGCCCGGCATGAAACTGCGCCTCGAAGCCTGCGAAATCATCGGCCTCGATGGCATCGCGCATGTCCTGCATAAGTTCCTGGAAGTAATGCAGATTGTGCCAGGTCAGCAGCATGGAGCTGATGATCTCCTTCGCGCGGAAAACATGGTGCAGATAGGCGCGGGAATAGCCGGTGCAGGCGGGACAGCTGCAATGCTCGTCCAGCGGGCGCGGGTCGTCCTGGTGGCGGGCGTTCTTGATATTGACCACGCCGCGCCTTGTGAAAGCCTGCCCGGTCCGGCCAGACCGGCTTGGCAACACGCAATCCATCATGTCGATGCCGCGTTTCACGGCCCCCACGATATCATCGGGTTTGCCCACGCCCATCAGGTAGCGCGGCTTGTCGACGGGCAGAAAATCGGGTGCGTAGTCGAGGCAGCCGAACATCGCCTCCTGCCCCTCGCCCACTGCAAGGCCCCCAATGGCATAGCCTTCAAAGCCGATCTCGGTCAGCGCCTTGGCGCTTTCTTCGCGAAGGTCCTGTTCCAGGCCGCCCTGCATGATCCCGAATAGGGCGTGGCCCGGCCTGTCGCCAAAGGCATCACGGCTGCGCTTTGCCCATCTCATAGAAAGCCGCATGGACTCAGCAATCCGGGCGCGGTCGGCAGGCAGCGCCGGGCATTCGTCAAAGCACATCACGATGTCGGAGCCCAGAAGCCGCTGAATTTCCATCGAGCGCTCGGGAGTCAGTTCATGTTTCGATCCGTCCACATGGCTGCGGAAGGTCACACCATTTTCGGTCAGCTTGCGCAGATCGGCCAGGCTCATGACCTGAAAGCCGCCGGAATCGGTCAGGATGGGTTTGTCCCAGTTCATGAAGCTATGCAGCCCGCCAAGCCGATCAATCCGTTCGGCCGTGGGGCGCAACATCAGGTGGTAGGTGTTGCCAAGCAAGATGTCGGCGCCTGTTGCCGCGACGCTTTCGGGCATCATCGCTTTCACGGTCGCAGCTGTGCCGACGGGCATGAAAGCGGGCGTGCGGATCTGACCACGCGGGGTCGAGATCACCCCCCGGCGCGCCTTTCCGCTGGTCGCTGTCACCTGAAACCCGAACCGATCTGTCATGGCCTGTGCCATCCTTCTGCTTGAACCGGCCCCTGTATTAGGCTTTTTGGGCGCGAAGCCAAGGGAGGAACCCGACCATGACCATCGATGATGTCCTGAGACTGGGATGGGAAGAATGGGTTGCCCTGCCAGGGCTCGGCCTGCCGGCCTTGAAGGTCAAAGTGGATACCGGGGCCAAGACCTCGGCGTTGCACGCGTTTGACATTGAAACCTTTGGCCCCGCCAACCGCCCCAAGGTGCGCTTTGCCGTGCATCCGGTCCCGGGGCGCACCGATATCACCATTCCCTGTTCGGCCACGATCAAGGACCGGCGTGACGTGACCTCGTCCAATGGCGAGACCGAGCAGCGCTTCGTGATCGAGACCGACCTGAAAATCGGTCAGGTCAAAGCACCGATCGAGATCACCCTGACCGATCGCACCTCGATGGCCTACAGGATGTTGCTGGGACGTCAGGCGATCCAGCCTGACTGGCTGATCAGTCCCGCGGACAGTTTCTGCCAGCCAGAGCTAAGCTATGACGTCTACCACTCCTCAATGGTGAAACAGGCCGCCCCCAAACGCTCGCTTCGCATCGCGGTGCTGAGCCGCGAGACCAATTATTCCACCGGACGGTTGGTGGCGGAAGGCGAGGAGCGCGGGCATACGATCGAGCTGATCGACACCACCCGGTGTTATATGGCGATCAACACATTGGCCCCCGAGATCCACTATGACGGCACCCGCCTGCCCCGCTATGACGCCGTGATTCCGCGCATCGGGGCCTCGATCACGTCCTATGGCACGGCCGTGCTGCGCCAATTCGAGACGCTGAATACCTATTGCGTGAATGGCAGCGCCGGGATCACCGCAAGCCGCGACAAGCTGCATGCCCATCAGTTGCTGGCCCGGCACCGTATCGGAATGCCGCGCACGGCCTTCGCGTCGTCGCCCAAGGATACCGGCAACCTGATCGGCCTAGTGGGCACGGCACCGTTGATCGTGAAACTTCTGGAAAGCACCCAAGGTAAGGGCGTGGTGCTGGCGGAAACCAAGAAAGCCGCGCAATCGGTTATCGATGCGTTTCGGGGGTTGAAGGCCAACTTTCTTGTGCAGGATTTCGTCAAGGAAGCGGCGGGGGAGGATATCCGCTGTCTGGTGGTCGACGGGCGCGTGGTGGCAGCGATGAAGCGGGTCGCCGCGGGCGATGATTTCCGCTCGAACCTGCATCAGGGCGGCAGTGCAACGGCGGTGCGGATCAGCCGCGAGGAACGCGACACGGCGCTGCGGGCGGCAAAGGTGTTTGGGTTGGGAATGGCGGGCGTAGACCTGCTGCGCAGTGTCGATGGACCGAAGGTTCTGGAGGTGAACAGCTCGCCCGGATTCGAGGGCGTGGAGAAGGCGACCGGCAAGAACATCGCAGCGCATCTTTTTGATGCGATCGAGAAGAAAGTCCGCCCGACCCCGGCCCGTAAGCGAAAATCGAAATAGAAGTTTCGCCGCCTTCGGCGTCGACCCGTGGGCGGCCCTCCTCAACCCCCGGCTTACGCCGGAGGCCTCGTCGGTCCGCGTTGCCACGGACATGCGGAGAGGGGATGATTGACCGGGCCCGGCGCCTGGCCTTTTGGCACGGACAGGATGCCTCCGGCGGGAGTATTTGGGCAAAGAAGAAGGAATCAGGCTTTGAGACGTCTGAGGGTGGTTTCCATAGCATCGAGGAAGCGGCTTCGATCGGCTTTTGAGAAGGGTTTTTGGCCGCCGATCCCCTGCCCGTCGAGCCCCGCGCGCAGGTCGGCCATGATGGCTCGGGTGGCGATCTGGCCGCCGATGCTGTCGAGCGTGAAGGGGCGGCCCTTGTGATCCATCACCTCGGCTCCGGCCTTGAGGCAGCGTTCGGCCAGCAGGATATCGGCGGTGATGACCAGATGGCCCGGGCCTGCCGTTTCGGCAATGGCATCGTCTGCGGCATCGAACCCGTCTGACACGGTGAACTGCTTGATCAGCGGGTGATCCGGCAGGCGCAGACCCTGATTTGCGATGAAGATGATGACCAGGCCATGGCGGAGCGCCACGCGAATGGCCTCTTGCTTGACGGGGCAGGCATCGGCGTCGACCAGGATCATTCCGCCGCCAATGTCCTGAGCGCATCGCCAAGCAATGTTGCCTCACTGCCGAGGCCAAGGAAATTGACACCGAGCGCAACCGCATTGGCACGTGCCTCTCGGGTTCCCAAAATGATGCCCGCCGCCTTGCCGGCGGCGCGGATGCGCGGGATGGTGCCAGCAATGGCCGCTTGGACATCCGGGTGTCCGGGATCGTCGCGATGGCCCATATCGGCGGCCAGGTCTGCAGGACCGATAAAGATGCCGTCAACGCCCTCGACCGCGGCGATCCGGTCGAGATCGTCTAGGGCGGCTCGGCTTTCGGCCTGAACCAGAACGCAGATCTCGTCATTGGCATTGGTCGTGTAGTCCGAGATGGCATTAAAGCCTGTAGCCCGGGCAACGAGCGCCCCCTGCCCGCGCACGCCATCTGGCGGGTAACGGCAGGCGCGGACCACGGCTGCGGCGTCTTCCGCACTGTCGATCATCGGCACAAGAAGCGTCTGCACACCCAGATCGAGCGCCTGCTTGATGATCCAGTCTTCGGCCACCGGCACCCGGACCACCGCCTGCGCCGGTGTGGCCGCAATCGCCATAAGCTGTGCGCGGATCGCTGTCGGATCCCAGGGCCCGTGTTCTCCATCGACAAGGCACCAGTCAAAGCCGCTATTGCCGGCAAGCTCTGCCACCAGGGGTGAGCCGAGGTTGAGCCAGATGCCCTTGCAGAGACGTCCGGCGCTCAGATCCGATTTCAACCTGTTCTTTGGGGCGGGCATGGCGGGCTGATCCTTGGTCCGATTGACTGTTCGGCGCGAATTTGTAGGAAAAGCACCCGATATGAAAGCCGCTTTCAGCCGCTTTGCCTTTTCTGACAGAAAATATCGGTCGGCAGCCTGAAAGGGTCCATTTCGGCCCTTTTCAATTCGCAGAACCCGTCATAACCTGCCCGCACAAGAATAATTTGTCCAATAGGGAGACAATCATGAAGAAGCTTCTGCTGGCCTCTGCGGCCACCGCAGTTCTTGCTGGTGCGGCCGCTGCCGACGAAATCAGCATCGGCGTGATCCTTGGCTTTACCGGCCCGATCGAATCGCTGACCCCCAACATGGCTGCCGGCGCGGAACTGGCCATGGCCGAAGTGAACGCCGCGGGCGGTATCATGGATGGCAGCACCTTCGTGTCGGTGCGCGCAGACTCCACCTGTATCGACTCTGCCGCCGCGCAGGCCGCTGCCGAACGTCTGATCACCGCTGATGGCGTTGCGGGCATCGTGGGTGCCGACTGTTCCGGTGTGACCACCTCGATCCTGTCCAACGTCGCCCTGCCCAATGGCATGGTGATGATTTCGCCCTCCGCCACTTCTCCGGCCCTGTCTCTGGTCGAAGACAACGGCCTGTTCTTCCGCACCGCCCCCTCTGACGCGCGTCAGGGTGTGGTGATGGCAAACGTGCTGATGGATCGCGGCATTTCCGAAGTTGCCGTGACCTACACCAACAACGACTACGGCCTGGGCCTGGCAGACAGCTTCGCCGCAGCCTTCGCAGAGGCCGGCGGCACCGTGACGCTGGTCGCGGCCCATGAAGATGGCCGTGCGGACTATGCCGCGGAAGTTGGCGCGCTGGCCTCTGCCGGTGGCGCGGCGCTCGTCGTGGCGGGCTACGTGGACCAGGGTGGCTCTGGCATCATCCAGGCGGCGCTCGACTCGGGTGCGTTCGACACATTCGTCTTCCCCGACGGTATGGTGAGCCAGGCACTGGTCGACAATTTCGGCTCTGACATCGACGGCTCGTTCGGCCAGCATCCGGGCACCGACTCGGATGGCGCGGCGATCTTCCAGGGCATGGCTGCTGAAGCGGGCTTCGACGGCACCTCGCCGTTTGCTGCCGAAAGCTATGACGCTGCTGCGCTGATGATGATGGCAATGGCAGCAGCCGGCTCCACCGCGCCCGGCGACTATGCTGGCCACATCATGGATATCGCCAACGCACCAGGTGAACTCATCCAGCCCGGCGAACTGGGCCGCGCGTTGGAAATCATCGCTGCCGGCGGCGAGGTGGACTATGAAGGTGCCACCGCCGTTGAATTGATCGGCCCCGGTGAATCGGCAGGCAACTACCGTGAAATCGAGATCCAGGGCGGTGAGATCGTCACCGCGCAGTATCGCTGATCCGATCCTGATCGTATGATCATGAACAGCCCGGTCATCCGCCGGGCTGTTCGTTTAAGACCTAAGGGACTTTGGGGAAAGTGAGCCTTCACGCATGATCACCGTTCATGACCTGCACAAGCATTTCGGCGGCTTCCATGCCGTGGATGGAGCAAGCCTTTCCATTGCGCCGGGGTCCATCACCGGGCTGATTGGCCCCAATGGCGCAGGCAAGACCACGCTGTTCAACGTGATTGCCGGGGTTCTGGCGCCCACATCTGGCCGGGTGGAAATGGATGGTGAGGATATCACCGGTCTGCCGCCGCATGAGCTGTTCCACAAGGGGCTGCTGCGCACGTTCCAGATCGCACATGAATTCAGCTCCATGACTTGCCGCGAAAACCTGATGATGGTGCCGGGCGGGCAGTCGGGCGAAAGCCTGTGGAACACCTGGTTCGGGCGCAAGCGGATCGCGAACGAAGAACGCGCACTGCGGGCTAAAGCCGACGAAGTGCTTGAATTCCTGACGATTTCCCACATCGCTGACCTGAAGGCGGGCGAGGTATCTGGCGGGCAGAAGAAGCTGCTGGAACTGGGCCGCACGATGATGGTCGATGCCAAGATCGTGTTCCTGGACGAGGTCGGCGCGGGCGTGAACCGGACGCTGCTTTACACCATCGCCGACGCGATCAAGCGCCTGAATACAGAGCGTGGCTACACCTTCGTCGTCATCGAGCACGACATGGATTTCATCGACAAAATCTGTGACCCGGTCATCTGCATGGCCGAGGGCAAGGTGCTGGCGGAAGGCACACTGGATGAGATCAAGGCCAATGAGCAGGTGATCGAGGCATACTTGGGCACCGGGCTCAAGAACAAGGACAAGGTAGAGGCATGACCGGCAACCCCTATCAGGACGATCGCGGCAACAAGGACCGCTCGATTGGCAACCCCGACGGGATCGGCACGCTGACGCCAGCCGAGGGGCTTGGCACCAAGACCGCACCTGCGGCAGGGCAGCCGTTCCTCATCGGTGAAAACATGACCGGCGGCTATGGCAAGGGCGCGGATATTCTGCATGACTGCACCATTGCCGTCGAAAAGGGCGAGATCGCCGTCATCGTTGGCCCCAACGGGGCGGGCAAATCCACCGGCATGAAGGCCGTCTTCGGAATGCTGAACCTGCGACAGGGCCGCGTTGTGCTGGATGGCGAGGATATCACCGGCCTCACACCGCAGGCCCGCGTGGCCAAGGGAATGGGCTTTGTCCCTCAGACCTCGAACATCTTCACCTCGATGACGGTCGAGGAAAACCTGGAGATGGGCGCCTTCATCCGCACCGATGATTTCCGGGGCACGATGGAGCAGGTCTATGATCTCTTCCCGATCCTCAAGGAAAAGCGCCTGCAACCGGCGGGCGAGCTTTCGGGCGGCCAACGCCAGCAGGTCGCTGTGGGCCGGGCATTGATGACGCAACCCAAGCTCTTGATGCTGGATGAACCGACGGCGGGCGTTTCGCCTATCGTCATGGACGAACTTTTCGACCGGATTATCGAGGTCGCGCGCACCGGGATTTCCATCTTGATGGTGGAACAAAACGCCCGACAAGCGCTTGAAATTGCAGATAAAGGCTATGTGCTCGTTCAGGGCCGCAACGCATATACAGATACCGGCAAGGCGCTTTTGGCCGACCCGGAAGTCCGCAAGTCTTTCCTAGGAGGTTGATTATGAAACACATTCTGACAACGGCCGTTCTGGCCACCCTGATGGCGGCCCCGGTGATGGCGCAGGACCGCACCTATGAATGCACTATGACCGAAGCCTGCCGGCAGGATGGCGGCAATTGCGCACCTGACAACATCCCCTACAACTTCACCCTCAATGCGACGACAGGCGTCGGAGAGATGGAGCAGCGTGAGGGCAACTTCTTCGACGGAACAGTGCACGAAAGCGATGGCGCCATGCATTTCTATTTCACCAATAGTGCAGGCGTCGAACTGGGCACGATCACCGACACGGGCCGGATCATCTATACCGGCAACATGGCGCTTGGCGACAGTTTGATCCACTACCGGCTGAACGGCACCTGCACGGAAACCACTGGCAACGCGGGTGGCGGCAGCAAGTGACGCAAACCGGGGGCATCATCGGGGGACTGGCGCTGGCAACGGCGCTAAGCAGCGCAGCAGCGGCGCAGACGGGCAGCTATTATTGCCTGTTCAGCACGCGCTGCGACACCGATGACTGCACGAGCGAGACCTTCACGGTCGAGATCGGATTGGCTGATCATGGCGACGGGCTTTGGCTGACGTATGAAGGGCGCAATCGTTCGGTCGAAGATGTAACCCCGTCCGATACGCCGATGCAGATGTTTGTCTCGCCCGGCTACGAGGACAACCTGATGCTAACGATATTCCCCACCGGCGAGGCGCTGCATGTCCTCCAAGACTATCAGCCCGGCCACGGCCCGCGTCAGCAGACCGCTTACGGACAATGTGAGGTTCAATAGATGATGTTCCGCCTGGGCCTTGCCGCCCTGCCCTTTCTAATCCCCCTGCCAGCCGCCGCGCAGCACATCGCCATAGAGCGTGTGTGCAACATGGCGGTGATCTGCATCGAGTCGAACCCGTGCCAGGACTGGGGGCAAGAGATCCATGTGACCGAGCAGGAAGACGGCAGCTGGCGGGTGCTGTGGGAGGAAGACCTGCCCTCGGATTACGAGCTGGCCGCCGACATTCTTGCGCCCGAAGGGGCGCTGGAACCCACCCGGCTGCGCAGCCTGATCTTCGCCAATCACGAAACCCAGGCCGTGCAGATGGTCAGCATCGCCGATAGCGGCCATGTGGTCGTCACCCTTCACCAACCACAGGCGCGGCCCCGGTCAGTCACCGGCTTCGGTCTGTGCGAGGACGTGGACAATTCGGAGACCGACGGGTGAGGCTTGCGCCGCTCATATCCCTGTGCCTTCTGGCCACTCCTGCCATGGCAGAAACCGGCTATAGCTGCGCCTTTACCGTGGCTTGCGAGGCCGCGGGCAGCTGCGCGCCTGCCGAGATCCAGACCGAGATCGGGACGGGTGAGGATGGCGTAATGGCCTTTCTGGAAGCGGATGCAGCCCCCCTGCCCGCCCTGACCTTGTCCGATGAAGACAGTATGCCTTTCACCATCGCCACCACCGCACCCGGCGCGGAAAGCGACCTGATCACCATCCATGCCGATGGCACTGCCCTCCGCAGCCGCCACCCGGCGGACCCCGGCAGCCCCGCCACCACCTATTTCGGCATCTGCGAGGAGACTTGAGTTGGACTTCCTGAACGCCATTGTCGTCCTAGCCAATTTCGTCATCGTGCCAGCGACCGCCTATGGCGCGCAGCTGGCCCTTGGCGCGCTTGGCGTGACGCTTATCTACGGGATCCTGAGATTCTCGAACTTCGCCCATGGCGATACGATGGCCTTCGGGGCCATGGTGACCATCCTCGTGACATGGGCCTTGCAGAGCGCGGGCATCACGCTCGGGCCGCTACCCACGGCGCTTCTGGCACTGCCGATTGGCATTGCGGCCACGGCGTTGTTGCTTATTGGGACCGACAAGGTTGTCTACAAGTTCTACCGCCAGCAGAAGGCCAAGCCGGTGATCTACGTGATTGCTTCGCTTGGCGTCATGTTCATCATGAACGGGCTGGTGCGCTTCATCATCGGAGTCGATGACCAACGCTTTGCCGATGGCGAGCGGTTCATCATTTCGGCGCGCACCTTCCGCGAGATGACCGGGCTGGACGAGGGGCTTGCCATTCGGACCAGCCAGGGGATCACGGTGGTGGTGGCGCTTATCTGCGTGGTGACGCTGTTCTGGTTCCTCAATCGGACCCGGACCGGTAAATCCATGCGCGCCTTTTCCGACAACGAGGATCTGGCGCTCTTGTCGGGGATCAACCCCGAGCGTGTGGTCCTTGTGACATGGATCATCGTGGCGGCGCTGGCGACCACGGCGGGGGTGCTTTACGGGCTCGACAAGAGCTTCAAGCCCTTCACCTATTTCCAGCTGCTCCTGCCCATCTTTGCCTCTGCCATCGTCGGCGGGCTTGGCAATCCGCTTGGTGCTATCGCGGGCGGCTTCCTGATCGCTTTCTCGGAGATCACGGTGACCTATGCGTTCCGCCGTTTCGTGAACCACCTGGTGCCAGAAGGGTGGGAACCTGAGGGGCTGCTGCAACTGCTGTCCACTGACTACAAATTCGCCGTCAGCTTCGCGATCCTGCTGATCGTGCTTCTGTTCAAGCCCACGGGCCTCTTCAAGGGGAAATCGGTATGACGCAGATCAACGGCAAAAATTTCCTGCTTTTCGGCCTGGTGGCCGCACTGTTCATAGGAACAGGGTTCATGCAATCGTGGAACACCACGCTGACGATCCTGAACATGGGGCTGATTTCAGCCATCATGGCGCTTGGGGTGAACATGCAATGGGGCTACGCGGGTCTCTTCAACGTCGGTATTCTCGGCTTTACCGCGCTTGGCGGGCTGGCGGCAGTGCTGGTGTCGATGCCGCCGGTGCCCGAGGCCTGGGCGGCGGGCGGGCCGCGCATTCTGCTGGCATTGGCCGCCGGAGCCGCGTCGATCTTTGCCGCGGTCATGATTTATAAGAAGATGCCGGCGGGGCTGTTGCGCGTGGTGGTGATGCTTGCGGTGCTCATCGCGGGCTTCATGCTGTACCGGGCGATCTTCGATCCCGCCCGCGACGCGATCGAGGCGGTCAATCCGGCGCTGACGGGCTATCTGGGCGGGCTTGGCCTGCCAATGCTGCTGGCCTGGCCTGTGGGCGGGCTGTTCGCGGCAGGCGCGGCCTGGATCGTCGGTAAGACCGCGCTTGGTCTGCGGTCGGACTACCTGGCGATTGCCACGCTTGGCATTGCCGAGATCATCCTGGCGGTTCTGAAGAATGAGGACTGGCTGGCGCGCGGCGTGAAGAATGTGACCGGCCTGCCACGGCCCTGGCCCGTGCCCTACGAGGTGGAACTGCAGGAGGCCGCGTGGTTCCTGTCGCTGGCAGACCGGTTCGGCGCCGATCCGGTGACCGCATCCTCCATATTGGTCAAGCTGAGCTATGGGATGCTCTTTGCCATCGTGCTTTTGGTGCTGATCTGGATGTCGGAGATGGCGCTGAAATCGCCGTGGGGCCGGATGATGCGCGCGATCCGCGACAATGAAGTCTCGTCCGAGGCCATGGGCAAGGACGTCACCAAGCGGCATTTGCAGATCTTCATCATCGGCTCTGCCGTCTGCGGTATTGCGGGCGCGATGATGACCACACTCGATGGTCAGCTGGTGCCCGGCACCTACAACCCTCTGCGCTTTACCTTCCTGATCTGGGTGATGGTGATCGTCGGCGGATCGGGGAACAACTGGGGCTCGGTCCTGGGCGGCTTCCTGATCTGGTGGCTGTGGATCATGGTGGAACCCATTGGCCTGTGGCTGATGCAGACGATTACGGCCGGGATGGCAGAGGATAATGGCCTCCGTCAGCACCTGATCGACTCGGCGGCGCATATGCGGCTTCTGACCATGGGGCTGTTCCTGCTGCTGATGCTGCGCTTCAACCCGAGGGGACTGATCCCCGAACGCTGAGGCTGGGCGCTGGAAGGGCCTTCGAAGGCCCTTTCAGAAGGCGCTTGCAAGCGCCTTCGTTGCGCCCGTTAATCAAGGCAGTCGCAGCCAATCCGCCGGACCACCTGGCAGATGCGGGCGAAAATAGATGATGGCACGCCCCTCTGGCGGGGCGACTGCCCCCTCCTGCCAGGGGGCGACCCCGTGCAGGACCAGCCGATGCAACAGCGTGGCCTCACCGGGCCGGGCAGGGAGTTCGATACGCTCGCAGGTCTCGAACACCTCGCGCCGTGCGGCGTGGTAGGCGTCGGTCAGATCGACCTCTGACCACACGGCCTCTGGATACCCGGCAAGCACAGCCCCAAGCCGGGCGCGCATGATTTCGTGGCTGCCCGCCCAGACCACCAACGCGGATGTCCCTGGCCCGCATTCTGTCACCGGCAGGCCCAGGATCCAGCCATGGGGTTCCTTGATCATGCGCCGCCGATCCGGCCCCACTGGCAATAACCCGTCCAGATGCGCCGCATCGCGGGCCTTGCGATAGCGGTGACTGGCATCGCTTTCGCCAAGGTCCTGCTTTGGGTAGCCCGGATAGATGATCGAGACTTGCCCCTTATCCAGCGGCAACGGACCTGACACGGCCTCGGCCGCCCGCAGCGCCGCTCCGGCGAGGGAGGGGCCACCAGCCACACGGCCCGATCCGTCATTGTCGAGAACATTGACCCCGGCGAACCACGTGCCACCATGGCGAAGCCAGGTCGCGCGATGCCCTGGATCAGCGGCGGCAGCCAGCGCGGCGGGACCTGTGGTCTTTAGCCAGCCTTCGATCTCCGGGTCGGGCCCAAAGACCTGATACCCGTCGGTCAGCCAGCTCAATACCCGAACGCCTTTCGCAGCATATTCGCCGCCATGATCATGATGAACACCGCAAAGAAACGTTTCAACGGCTTGGGATCCATGGCATGGGCCAGTTTCACGCCCCAGGGCGTGGTGATCATGGTCATGGCTACGATCACCACGAAGGCGATCAGGTTCACCTGACCGACCGTGTAGGGCGGGCGCCCCTCGGTTCCGCCCCCGACGAAGAGAAAGCCCAAAACCGACGGCACCGCGATGATCACACCGAAACCTGCGGCTGTGGCTACTGCCCGGTGAATGGGCCGACCATAGAGCGTCATCAGCGGCACGCCAAAGCTGCCGCCACCGATGCCCATCAGAACCGACAAGAACCCGAGCGCCGGTGACACGATCGCCCGAGAGACGCCGCCCGGCATCTCGTCGCCAAGCCGCCACTCGGGCTTGCCGAACGCCAGATAAAGCCCCACGCAGAGCCCCAGCACCCCGAAGATACCCATCAGCACCTCATTTCTGAGGCCAGAGGCAGCGGCCACGCCAAGAGCAGCCCCGATAGCGATGCCCGGACCCCAGCTTTTCAGGATCTCCCAATCCACGGCGCCTTTGCGGTTATGCGCCAGGACCGAGCGCACCGATGTCACAACGATGGTCGCCAAAGACGTCGCCAAACAGATCTGCATCAGCTCTGGCGTGTCATAGCCAAGGGATGAGAAGGCGAAAAAGAAGGCCGGAACAAGGATAATGCCACCGCCCACGCCCAAAAGCCCTGCCACGATCCCGGCAAATCCCCCGATCACCAGGATCAGTCCAAGAAGCGGCAAATATTGTGTGAGGTCTGCCATGTCGTGTCCTTATGCGGTTCGGCGCGACTTAAGCAGAGCGCAGCGGGAATGGAAAGCGGGCTCAGGCGGCAAACTGGCTGACAGCGTCAAGCGCTCGCTTCACCACCTCTGGCCCCGCCCCGTCGCGATGTGCCTGTTCGGACAGGATGCGTTTCCAATGACGTGCGCCGGGGCGACCGGCGAAAAGCCCCAGCATATGCCGCGTGATCTGGTTGAGACGCCCACCCGATGCCAGATGCGCCTCGATATAGGGAAGCATCTCTTCAGCCACTTGATGGGCGGTCTTGTGGGGCGTGTCCGCGCCGAAAATGCGCTGATCTGCCTCCAGCAAGATCTCTGCCGGGGTGTGATAGGCGGCACGCCCGATCATCACGCCATCCATCCCAGCCTCCAAATGCGCCTGAGTGGCATCGAGCGTAGCGATACCGCCATTGATCGACAGGTGCAGATGCGGAAATTCTGCCTTCATCCGATGTACCAGCGGGTAATCGAGCGGCGGGATATCGCGGTTTTCCTTGGGGCTGAGCCCTTGCAGCCAAGCCTTTCGGGCGTGGATCGTGAAGCGTGCGACCCCGGCTTCGGACACGACGCGCAGAAAACCCGGCAGCACTTCCTCGGGCACCTGTTCATCCACCCCGATCCGGCATTTGACGGTGACCTCCACCGGGCTGGCCGCGATCATTGCGGCCACGCAGTCCGCCACCAAAGCGGGCCGTTCCATAAGTACCGCACCAAAACTGCCTGACTGAACCCGATCCGAGGGACAGCCCACATTCAGGTTGATCTCGTCATAGCCATAGTCGACAGCAATCCGCGTTGCCTCGGCCAGTTGCGCCGGATCAGATCCGCCAAGTTGAAGCGCGACGGGATGCTCCTGTGGGGAAAACCCCAGCAACCGGTCCCGATCGCCATGAAGCACGGCGGGGGCTGTGACCATCTCGGTATAAAGCAGCGCATGACCGGACATGAGCCGATGGAAATACCGGCAGTGGCGATCAGTCCAATCCATCATCGGCGCAATGGACAGTTTGGCATGTTGCTTCATTTGCATTTGTCTTGCATCTTCAAAATGTTGCGGGACAAAGCTGAACCGTGAGCTACATCCCAACACCCCGCGCCTTGCCCCGTTTCGGCGCCTCATTGCACATTCCACGCACGCGGGCAGGACCTTAACGCTGTGTTTCCCAATCGTGGATGACCCATGTCCAGATCAGACGCAAGTCCCGCGACGCCAGATTAATGCCGAATACCCGTTCTGCTGTCCCCAAGGCTCTCGTTGGCATCGCAGTCTGGGTTGCAACGCTGTCCGAGTCGAACATCTCGATTGGGTTCTGGGTAAAACACGGCAGGGTGGCTGGCGCACTTTAGATGCTAACGTTCTGAAAACATGACTTAAAACAGGGTCTTCGACACTGGCAGGGTGCGACTTGTCGCAAGTTTGGGCGACATGGGCAGGGCTGGTTTCTTCTATATCCCGGAATTGTCCGCGCGGGCGAACGACCATCAGGATCATCCCGATGGCATCATTCAGCGAGCGTTATCAGCCTGTTAAGGCGTCATCAAAACTCTGCCATTGCGGTCATGGCCAGCGCGCCGTCATGCCGTTTGGCCCAAATGCCAAGGCCCTCTTTCGCGGCTTCTGCCTCGATCCGAAACGGGGCCATTCCCGCAAGCGGTGCGGTTCCCCTGAAGGAAAAGCTCTTGGGCATTCGCCCGGAATGGCGACAGGCAAGGTCAATCAGCAAGGTTGCGGTCAGGGGGCCGTGGAAGACGAGCCCTTCATAGCCCTCTACCTCGCGGGCATAGTCCACGTCATAGTGAATGCGGTGGCCATTGAAGGTCAGGGCCGAATAGCGGAACAGCATGACCTCTGACGGCTTAACCGTTTCAGAGACATCGGCCCCATCAGGGGCCATGGCTGGGTCTGGTGCGGGAACGCCAGGCGCGGGGTCGTCACGATAGACGATGTCGTGTTCCTCGGTCAGGGCCAGTTGCCCGTTCTGAAACAGCTCATGTTCGACCGTTACAAAACACAGCCGGCCACTGCGCCCCTGTTTCTCGGTGATCGCCCGGATGGTGGACCGTTTGCTGGCCTCCAGCCCCAGAACCAGAGGCTTATGAAACCGGAACCGCCCTCCGGCCCACATCCGCCGGGGAAGGTCGACCGGCGGAAGGAAACCACCCTTTTTGGGATGCGCGTCGCGACCAAGTTCACTGGCGGGGCGGGCGTCAAGGAAATAGAGCCAGTGCCACAGCGGCGGCAATGCGTCGCCGTCAGACAGGCTAGGGGCACGGTCCAACGTCGCTTGCATGAATCGCGCGGGCTGTGCACGCAAAAGGTCGGTCACTGTCTCTTGTCGGCCAATCCAACTTTGCAGATCGGGGGCAGGATGGGTCATCACCGGGCCTCGTCCATTATCTGTTCCCTTATTGATCGCCTACTCCCACTTATTCAAGCCACTCGGCGCTATGCATGATCTGGCCCGAACAGCGACCGAACCTGATCGCGCAGCCAGGCGCAGGCCGGGTCCGTGGCGGTGCGTGTGTGCCACACCATGCTGATTGGGCTGACAGTGTCGGAAATTATGATGTCCAGCACACGCGCCTGCCCTGCCCCAACCAATTGATCAGCCAATTGGCGCGGCACCACGGCGACAAGATCAAGCTGCGCCAACAACTGGGGCAATGCCCCGAAATGGCCAAGCCGCAAGACGACACGATCCGCCAACCCTATGGCAAGCAACGCCCGGTCAACGGCGCTTCCAAAGGTCGTTGCGGGTGCGGGCACCATCAACCGGGCCGCGCGCAGGGCCTGCAGATCAGCGGGAGGAGAACCAGACAGCCCCGATCCGGCGATGGCCACATAGTCTTCGTTGAACAATCGCTCAGACCGCACGCCGCGCCCCGACAGCGCCACCATGCCGATCGCCAGATCGACCTCACCAGCCTCCAGCGAATCTGCCAGCATGTCGGTTGGGGTGGATGTATTGACCAGCCGAATCCCCTTCCCGGCCTGAATGGTCCGCACAGCCAACCTCGGCAGAAACACCGCCTCGCCGAGCCCCGACAGCGACAGGCGAAAGACCCGCGCATCGGTGACGGGATCGAAACCGGCCCCACGTTCCAGCGTCTTGAACAGCGCCCCAAGATGGGTTCGGATCTCGGGTAGGATGGAGTCGGCAAAGCCGGTTGGAACCATACCGTCCTTGCTGCGCAAAAACAGCGGATCATCCAGCGTCTGACGCAGTCGAGACAGCGCATTGCTGGCAGCGGGCTGACTGAGGCCCAACCTCTCGCCCGCCAGAGATACCGAGCGCGTATCATCCAACGCCACCAGCATTCGCAGCAGGTTCAGGTCTAAGGTGCGATCGTTTATTGATTTCATGAATGCAGTCTATTCCGCCTATCCGTTTGACGAAAGTGCTTCCACACCGGATGCTCATATTGAAACTCCGGGGAGGGCCGCGCGTGGAAGTCTCATTCGCCAAGGAAATCGAAAAGCTGAAGCTCGGCGCGGGCGAAACCTTTCATGGCGAGGGCATTCTCGCCGTCACCAAGGCGCTGCTGCAATCGGGCGTGTCCTATGTGGGCGGCTATCAGGGGGCACCGGTATCGCATCTGATCGACGTGATGGTGCAAGCCGCCCCCGACATGGCGCAACTGGGCGTCCATGTGGAACCCTGCACCAACGAAGCGTCCGCTGCGGCGATGCTTGGGGCGTCGATCATGTACCCGGTGCGCGGTGCGGTGACGTGGAAATCCATCGTCGGCACCAATGTGGCCGCTGACGCGCTGTCAAACCTCGCCTCGCCCGGCGTCATGGGCGGTGCGCTGATCATCGTGGGTGAGGATTATGGCGAAGGGTCCAGCGTCATTCAGGAACGCACCCATGCCTATGCGATGAAATCGACCCTGTGGCTGATGGACCCGCGCCCGAACCTGCCAAGCATCGTGAATTGCGTTGAACGGGCGTTTGAGCTGTCAGAGGCATCCAACACCCCCGTCATGATGGAGCTGCGCATTCGTGCCTGTCATGTGCAGGGATCATTCGAGGCAAAGGACAATATCGCGCCGGACATTTCGGGCCGGCATTTGTTGGCGGAACCCGCACCGCATCAATATGAACAACTTGCGCATCCGCCCGTAACCTTCGGGCACGAGCGCAAGAAAAGCAGCGAGCGCATGGCCGCTGCGCGGGCGTTTATTCGGGAACACCGTCTGAACGAGGTCTTTGACGGCGCGCAGGGCGATGTAGGGATCATCGTTCAGGGCGGGCTGTACAACGCGCTGATCCGGGCCCTGGCGGAACTGGGGCTGGCCGATGCGGAAGGAAACTGTGACCTGCCAATCATGGCGCTGAACGTCGTCTATCCGCTGGTGCCGGAAGAGATCCTGGGTTTTGCGGAAGGAAAACGCGCGGTTCTGGTTCTGGAAGAGGGCCAACCGGAATATATCGAGAATGAGATAGGTACCATACTGCGACGCGCGAAAGCGCCGGTGGTGCTGGCGGGCAAGGACATTCTGCCCTTGGCGGGCGAATACACGTCTGAGGTTATGGCCAAAGGCGTCGGCACTTTTCTGCGCGATCACCTGCCGGGCATCGGCAACCAATTGGGCGACACGGCCTATGCCGAGGAGATCGAGGCCTTGCGGGCAGAGGCGCAGCGGTTACTGGCCGCCCCCGTCCCGCCGCGCCCGCCAAGTTTCTGCACCGGCTGCCCGGAGCGGCCCTTCTTTGCTGCGCTCAAGCTGACCCAGCAAGAAATCGGGCCGGTCCACTATTCCGCCGATATCGGCTGCCACGCATTCGCGACCTTCGCGCCGTTCAATTTCGGGAACTCCATTCTTGGCTATGGGATGAGCCTTGCCTCCAACGCCTCGGTCGCCAGTTTTCAGCAAAAACGCCCGCTCGCCGTGATGGGTGATGGCGGGTTCTGGCATAACGGGTTGCTGTCCGGCGTGACCTCTCGGCTTTTGAACGGCGGTGACGGGGTGCTGGTGATCATGAAGAATGGATACACCTCGGCCACCGGCACGCAGGAAGTCATCTCCTCGCCCGATCCGGCGCTGAAACTGGCGGCAGCAGAGAAAAGCGCGACGCATGGTGAGACCACCATCGAGGACGCGCTGAAGGGCGTCGGCGTAAAATGGCTGCGCACGGTGCACACCTACAAAGTCTCGCAAATGCGCGACACACTGCGTGAGGCGTTTTCGACCAAGTTCAGCGGGCTCAAGGTCATCGTTGCCGAGGGTGAATGCCAGTTGGAACGACAACGCCGGATCAAACCCATTCGGGCCAAGGCACTGGCCGCTGGCGAACAGGTGGTGCGCACCCGCTTTGGCGTCGATGAGGACACCTGCACCGGCGATCATTCCTGCATCCGCCTGTCCGGCTGCCCGACCCTGACCGTGAAAACCGCGACCGACCCGCTTAAAACCGATCCCGTCGCGCATGTTACCAATGGGTGCGTCGGCTGCGGGCTGTGCGGTGAGGTCGCCCATGCGGCGACGCTCTGCCCATCCTTCTGGCGGGCCGAGGTGATCAGCAATCCCGGCTGGTGGGACAGAACACGCAGTAGGTTGCGCCGGATATTCACTTTGGGGGCGGTGGCATGACACGCGCGGAAAATCCCCCCCTGCGGATCCTGCTGGCAGCCCTTGGCGGTGAAGGCGGCGGCGTTCTGATGAACTGGATCGTAGAAGCCGCGCGCAATGCGGGGCTTGTCGCGCAAGCGACGTCCGTGCCGGGCGTGGCGCAGCGCACCGGATCGACGAGCTACTATATCGAGATCGCGGGAAAGGATGCGGCGGGCTCTGTCCTCAGCCTCGTGCCGATGCCGGGGCGGGTCGATGTGGTGGTGTCGTCAGAACTGGTAGAAACGGCGCGGGTGATGGCGGCGGGCTTTGTCTCGCCCGGTCTGACGACGCTCATATCCTCGACCGCGCGCACATATTCGACGGCGGAAAAGATTCAGTTGGGCGACGGTCGCTATTCCGAAGACAACGTGCGGCGCACAGCCGAGGCGCTGGCGCGGGACGCTTACCTGCTGGATCTGGGCCAGATCGCCGAAGACAGCGCCACTTTCGTCAGTGCCACCATGTTCGGGGCCCTGGCTGGCAGCGGCGTGTTGCCATGGGACATTGCAGCGTCACGGGCCGTACTTGGGGAGGGTCGGTCCGCAACCGCCAGCCGCGCCGGGTTCGACGCCGCCGCGCAAGCGGTGCAGGACTTGCGGGACGCTCCGGCGCAAGTCACAGCGCCCGCCGCTTCGGACGTGCCCGGAGATATCGCAGAGGTGATCCGCCTCGGGGTGGAGCGTTGCGCCGACTATCAGGACGCGGCCTATGGCCAGACCTTCCGCGCCCATGCCGACAGGTTGATTGCGGCGGCGGACCTGTCCATTCCAAGTGCCGCCCATGCGGTGAAGGAAGCCTGCCGCCGTCTGGCACTGTGGATGGCCTACGAGGATATCGCCCGCGTAGCCGATTTGAAAACAAGGCCCGAGCGTTTCGCCCGCATCCGGGCCGAGGCGAAGATGCAGCCCGGACAGTTGATGACAGTGACAGAATACCTCAAACCCCGCGCCGAGGAGATTGCCGATATCCTGCCCGCCCGCCTTGGGGCGCGGATCATGGCGCGGGTGGAAACGGGCAAGGGCCTGCCCTTCCTGGGGCGCGGCATCCATGTCCGGTCTAACGGTGTTGCAGGCTACTGGATGCTGCGCCTGATGGCGGGGTTTCGCCGTATCCGCCGCCGGTCTTACAGGTTCGCGCAGGAACAGGCGGCGATTGCTGAATGGCTGGAGGCGATGGACACCGCCCTGCCCCGCGCGCCAGACTTCGCAGAGGCCCTGGCCGAGCTGCCCCGCGTTCTGAAAGGCTATTCCGATACGCTGATGCGGGGCAAAGCGGCCTATGCGCGGATCATGGCGGGCGTGGTGCGCCCGGCGCTTGCCAGCGGTCAGATGTCAGACGCGGCCCCATCCTTACGTCGCGCCATAGCGGCGGCGCTGGCCGATGACAGCCATGCCAAGCTGGACGAGACCCTGGGGACACAGCCCGCCATCCCCAATCTGCGCAGCGCCTAAGCCAAGGGAAGGACCGAACCGATGCTGACCAGTCACCGCAACGTGCAGATCGAATGGGGCGATTGCGACCCCGCCGATATCGTCTTCTACCCGCGCTATTTCGCGTGGTTCGACGCTTCGACCGCGCATCACTTCAAGGCCGCGGGCCTGCCCAAGGCGGAACTTGTCCGCCGGTTTCAGGTGGTTGGCTTTCCGATGGTCGATACACGCGCGACATTCCATATACCGTCCAGCTATGGCGACGAAGTTGTGATCGAAACCACAATCACCGGCTTTGGAAGGTCCAGTTTTGACGTTGAACACCGGCTTATGCGCGGGGATGTGCTGGCCGTGGAAGGGTTTGAAAAACGGGTTCTGGTGCGCCGGAAAGAGGGTGGCGGGATCACCTCTTGCCCGGTGCCGGACGAAGTTCGGGCGCTCTTTGGCGTAGCAGGAGGATGACGATGCGGATCGCGGTTCTTGGCGCAGGGGCCATGGGGTCCGTCTATGGCGCGCGGCTGGCGCGGGCCGGGGCGGAGGTGACGTTGCTCGACGTGAATGACGCCCATATTGCGGCAATCAAAGCAGGCGGGTTGCATGTGGCACTGGATGAGGGCGAAAGCATCCACCACTTGCCGGCCATGCGGCCCGAGGCGTTTCAAGGCCCGGTTGATCTGGTGTTGCTGTTCACGAAGGTCTTTCACACGGATCAGGCGCTGACATCGGTCAAGCCGCTATTGGCCGACGCCTATGTCCTCAGCCTGCAAAACGGCGTCGGCAATGTCGACCGGATCGCCGCACATGTGGACCGCGAGAGGATTCTCGTGGGCATGACGATGACACCTGCCGAATATCTGGGCCCCGGTCGGGTCGCGTCCCACGGGGCGGCCACGACCGATCTTTACAGTGCCAGCGGGCAGGATGTGCCGATCTTGCATAAGATTGCTGCCCTGATGGACAAGGGCGGCATCACTGCGCGACTGGAACCGGATATTGACGTGGCGATCTGGGAAAAGGCCACTTTCAATTGCTCCCTGAACCCACTTTGCGCCCTGACCGGTGGCACACCCGGATCTGTCGGCGCGTCAGAGCCCGGTCGCAGGCTGGCCTCGCAGGTGGCGGCCGAAGCGATTGCCGTTGCGAATGCCTCTGGCGTCAACGCCTCGTTGGACAAGGTTTCTGCGATGATGGAACACGCCTTTGCGCACCATTTGCATCATGAACCGTCGATGTTGCAGGATCGGATGGCCGGGCGGCGCACCGAAATCGACGCGCTGAATGGCGCGGTGGTCCGCATAGGCGAAAACCTTGGCATTCCGACCCCGGCCAACCGGATCGTCACTGATCTGATCCGCATGACCGAGGACTCCACCCGCTACCGCGCCTAAAGCTCGCCCGCCTCTTCCAGCACTTTGCGGGCGGCGCGGAAACACTCCAGCGCCTGAGGTACACCGCAATAGATGGCCACGACGTGGATGATCGCGCGGATCTCCTCTTTCGAGACGCCGTTGTTCAGCGCGCCGCGGCAGTGCAGTTCCCATTCGTGCATCTTGCCCAAGGCCCCGATCATGGCGAGGTTCATCATGCTGCGCGTCTTTGGGTCGATCGCGTCATCGCCCCAGCCAAAGCCCCAACACCACGCGGTCATCGCCTCTTGAAACGGCCGGGTGAACCCGTCGGCGGCGGCGAGGTTCTTTTCCACATACTCCGCCCCGAGTGTGGCTTTGCGCTGCTCCATTCCCTTCAGGAACAGGTCTTCGTCAAATGCGCTCATGTCGTGTCCTCACCTTCGGATTTACGCCGTACCATCCACCGCTTCGCGCATCCACTTCTGCAGATGCATCACGGAATGTTCCGAGTTCACACCGCAGCCGGGATCAAGCACCAGTGGCCCGGGTACATAGCCCCGCGATTTCAGCCCGCGCTGAACCGATTCCACAAGGCGAATATCCTCTTCCACGGTGGTCGCCCGGTCCTGCACCGCCATCCGGCGCACGGTTTCGTTGTCTTCACCACCTACCGAATACCAGCCGCGCCAGACCACCACGCGGCCTGCATCGACGGCGCGCCAATGATAGGTGTTCAAAAGGTTGCCGGGATAGACCTGAAAGCTGAACATCGGCCAGAGAAACCAGCTGGAGTACTTGTCGTTGTTGGGAAAGCCGGAATTGATGTCGTAGCTCATATTCTCCAGCGAATTGCACTCGGTCGTGTGGCGCAGGCAATAGCCCTGGGGCTGGATGTCGTAGGTTTCGGGCTTGATGACACCGGTCGCAAAGGTCGGGTGATTGAGCGAGCAGTGGTAGCATTCTGAATAGTTTTCCACGGAGACCTTCCAGTTGCATTCCTCGGGGATTTCCACCCATTCCAAAGGCTTCAGATCGGCCCAATTGGGCACGAAGCCCTCAAGCTCCGCCCGCGCATTGGGAAACCATTCATCCATCGGCGCGGCATTCGGGTCGAGATTGACGAAGATGAAGCCAAGGAACACCTCTGTGCGCACATCCGTCAGGCAGATCTTGGACTTGTCAAAACCCGGAACCGCCTTGATGTTTGGTCCCGCCCGCAGCTCTCCGGTCAATTCATAGGTCCAGGCGTGGTACGGGCAGACAACGACCCGCGTTGTGCCCTGCCCTTCGACCAACTGATGCGCCCGGTGCTGGCAGACATTGTAGAAGGTGCGGATTTCCCCGTCGCGCCCCTTGATGCAAAACAGGCTTTCGCCCGCAAGTTCAAAGGCAAAGTAATCGCCCGCCTTTTCCAACTGACTGGCATGACCTGCGAACTGCCATGTGCGGGCAAAGAGCCCCGCTTGTTCAGCCGCATATATCGCGGGATCGGTGTAATAGCGGGCGGCAAGCGATCGGATAGGGTCGGTCATGGGCGTAATCCGGCGAACTGGGTGAAGGGGGCAGAGGCGTCCGCTTCCCAGAAGGCGCGTGCCTCCTCGGGCAGGCCGCCACAGGCGATGAACTTGGCACTCAGCTCGGCGTCGGACAGCACCTTTGCAGGGCCGCCACGCACATCAGAGACGCTGGCTGAGAGGGTCTGTCCGTCAGCCAGGGTCAAATGCAGGCTGTCGGGTGCCAGAGGGCTCATGTCGCCCGCACCTGCGGGCAGAGGGTAGAGCTGGGGCGAAATCAACGCCTCCAGCGCTCTTACTGCGGGATCGGCCAACGCCTGAGGCTCGAAGTCTCGGGGAGTAATCGCACCCCTGACCAATCCTGCCGCCACGCAGTAGCTGGCCGAGAACCGCGCCTGTGCCTCGGTTTCAGGGGCTCGGAAGCCGGCAACACCGAAATAGGCGTCTGGCATGGTCAGCCGTGCGGACAGAATGCCACTGGCCCCGTCGGGCCCAAGGCGCGCGGACAGCTCCAGCGCCGCCTCGATCGCGCGATGCGTGTAGCCGCAGCTTGGCCAGGGCTTGGCATAAGGCGGGTATCGGCTGATCGTCTGCGTCGGAACATCCGGCCAGTCCTGTGTTACCCCACCCATCAACGATAGAAAGCCGGTCGGGCCGGTCAGAAGGTCAGGCTCAGCCTGTATCCCCGCAGCCGCAAGCAGCGCCGCCAGCACCCCGGTTTCGGCGGCCAAACCCGCATGCAGCGCCTTTACCTCGGATCCGAACTGCCGTTTCAGCCCCCCCGCCCGCGTCATTGCAATGGACAGCGCCGCGCCGCCTCGGTCGGGCGGCAGATCGAGCAGCCGCGCCACGGCCACGGCCGCGCCAAGCGCGCCAAGCGTGCCCGTTGCATGCCACCCGCGCAGATAATGCGCATGGGTCAGGGCGTAACCGATGGTCAGGATCGTCTCGTAGCCCGCCACATAGGCGCGCAGCACCTCGCCCAGGGTCGGAGCGCGCCCCGGCATCACGCCAAACAGCGCCGCCAGAATCGGCACGCTCGGATGGGTCGATCCGACATCCTCGTAATCGTCAAAGTCTAGCGCATGGCCCGCAGTGCTAAAATTGCGCGCGTTGGAGTTGTTCACCCCAACCCCGAGCGTAAAGACCTGCCGAGAAGACCAGATCGCCTCTGCC